>CALVQD010000071.1 GCA_944355255.1 uncultured Bacilli bacterium | reverse complement strand
CATTAGAATTATTAGTGGAAATGGTACAAAAGCAAATCCATATATCATAGAATAAAAATAAAATCTAGGAAGAAATAATCTCCCTGGATTTTTCTTTTAAAAAAGATTGCCTTTTCTATTTGAAATTGATATGATGGATGAGGAAAGTAGGGAAATTATGAAAAAGTTTGTACTTATTTTTGCAATGATTTTATTGTTTACTACAGGATGTGAAGAAAAGAATGTGATTGAAAAAACGAATGCGGGTTATACGCATATTTCTATGGATGTAGCAGAAGAATATATGAAAGAAGAAGATACTATTATTTTAGATGTTAGAACAGAAGAAGAGTATCAAACAGGGCATATAAAAGGTGCGATAAATATTCCACTACATGCGATAGATGGTACTGTGGTTGCAAGATTAAAAGACTATAACCAAAAAATACTTGTCTATTGTGAGAGTGGAAATCGCAGTGTTCAAGCCAGTGCGAAATTAGCATCCCTCGGGTATAAAAATGTCTATGAAATTGGTGGAATGGACGATTATGATGGAGAATTAAGTCAGTCATGAAAAGAGAATGTTTAAACGATTTAGAAAAAATAGAAGACGAGATATTAGAGTCATGTAAATGTGTCGAAAAAGAATTTGACTTTTCTGGTGTATCAGAGTGTAATCATTGTTATTTTGAAAAAATAGAATTTACAGATGCACATTTTGAAAATATTTCTTGTTATGATGTTGTTTTTAAAAACTGTGATTTTTCGAATGTAATATGGAATCAAGATACGACTTTTACTGGTCCAGCAATTCATTCTGTTACGTTTGATAATTGTAAAATGGTGGGAACAGATTTTGGAATGTGTTCGTTGAAAAAAGTAAAATTCCAAAATTGTGTAGGTCGTTATGTCAATTTTTCTTTCGCAACTTTAAAAGAAGTGACAATCGATTCTTGTTCTTTTTATAATATGATATTACAAGATACAACTTGTAAGAAACTCATATTGAAAGAATGTGAGTTAGAAGCATTAGAGATACTTCATACTTCACTCTATGGAGTCGATTTTACAACAGATCAAATTGATGGTATGAAAACGGATTTAGAAAGTATAAGGGGCGCAATTGTCAGTTCGAATCAGGCGCTTTCTCTTTCTCAACTATTAGGAATTGTGGTTAAGTAAACCACTTTTTTTCTTACAAAATCGTCATTTGTTTTTTTGAAAATATAGTATAATGGGTGTAGGAGTGATTGCGATGCAGAAATTATTGATTGTTGAAGATGACGAAACAATTCGCTTTGGATTGAAATATTACTTAGAACAAGAAAATTTTGATGTGTATCAAGCTGGAACTTCCAAAGAAGCGTTTGACAAATTTGCAAAGACAAAATTTGATATTGTCCTTCTAGATCTAAACCTACCAGATGGGAATGGGTTTGATTTATACCGTGAGATGAAGAAAGTAAAAGAGGTTCCAACTATTTTTCTAACTGCGAATGATCAAGAAGTATCGATTGTAATGGGACTCGATATGGGTGCAGATGACTATATTACGAAACCATTTAAAGTAAGAGAGTTGTTATCACGTATTAAAACAGTATTACGTCGTAGTGGAAAGAAACAGGATAATACAATTCAAATTGGAAATGTAGTATTAGATATGCATCAAGCAAAAGTGTTTAAAAATGGTGTCGATGTCATGTTAACAGCTTTAGAGTATAAAATATTTCTTACATTAGCACTTAATTACAATCAAGTATTAAAAAGAGAGAGTATTCTTGCTAATATTTGGGATGTCAATGAAGAATATGTCAATGATAATACATTAACTGTTTATATTAAAAGAATTCGTGAAAAGATTGAAGATGATCCCAATCATCCTCGTATTATTCAAACGGTTCGTAAATTAGGTTACAAAGTGGGTGACCCATGTTAGGAAAAAGAAGAAAACAGTTTATTATATTTGAGTTGTTGTTATTCTTCTCATGTATCTTATTTGCTGTATTGATGACCAATGTGACAACTGATATTTATCAAAAACACATTTATGAGCGTGAGGGAACATTGTTGAAAAGAGTCATAGAAGAACATCCAACAACAGAAGAAGAAGTGATAAAACTGTATGAAGAGGCAGATTTTAATCAAATAGATACTCATGTTTTAGAAAAATATGGTTATCTATCGAGTGAAGATTTAAAGTACTTTCAAGATTTAGATAAAGCTCATAATAATTTACTAATTTCAGAGGTTATTTTTGTTACTATTTTATTCTGTGTTTTAAATGCCGCATATATCTGGTATCAATGGAATCAAGATCGTAAATTAAAAGAATTAGATCAATATTTACTTGCAGTATTAGCTGGAAATTACAATCTCGATATTCGCGATTATGAAGATGGAATTTTAAGTTCACTCAAAAATGACGTTTATAAGATGAGTGTTTTACTAAAAGAAGATAAAGAACATGCTTTAGAACAACAAAAGTATTTAGAAAGTGTATTGTCGGATATTTCTCATCAATTAAGAACTCCACTTACAAGTATGTATGTGATGAATGACTTATTAAGTGATGGAAAGATGAGAGGAAATCGCAAAAAAGAAATACTAAGTAAAAACCGTACTCAATTAGAAAGAATTGAATGGTTAATTACTACTTTATTAAAAATGTCTCGAATTGATGCAGGAACAGTTACTTTCAAAAGAGAAAAGGTGAACACCAAAGATCTGATAAAACAAGCTTTAGAACCTATTAATATTCCAATTGAATTAAAAAAACAAACAGTATTGATTGTCGGAGATAAAAAAAGCACGGTAATATTAGATAAGAAATGGACAACGGAAGCATTTGTCAATCTTTTAAAAAATGCCCATGAACATACGCCTGTTGGTGGAATGATTATTATTAAAATAACGGATAATCCATTGTTTACAGAATTTTTAATTCAAGATAATGGTTCTGGTATTGCAAAAGAAGATTTACCACATATTTTTGAACGATTTTATAAAGGAAAAAATTCTTCTAGTGAGTCAATAGGAATTGGTCTGAATATGTCAAAGACAATTATTCAAAAAGAAAATGGAACAATTATGGTAGATAGTGTAGAAGGAAAGGGAACTACGTTTACAATTCGTTTCTATAAGGTAGATGTATAAGTGACAATTCTGTCACTCTTTTTGTCACGATAGAGTCATATCAATTTACTATACTAAAGTTGTAGGTGATAGTATGACAAATAATAAATATGAAAGACTCATTATGCTTGCGATTATTGTTGGAGTGATTGGAATCTTAGGATTTAGTGAATACTGGATGGCTCAGAAAAGTGAGAAAAAAGATACTCCAGTGGTAGAAAAAGCAAGTCATGATTCTGCTCTTACAACCTATAAAAATATTGTGGTGGCCAAAGATGCAGAAGATGACTTAAAAAAGATGAGTAAAAGTGCAGGGCGTGATCATATTGAATTACTTGCCCAAACAGGGTACCAAGAAAATGGAACAGATGAAGAGAAAAGTGGATTATTGATTCGCTTTGGATCAGATGATGTTGAAAAAAATCAAGAGATGCAAGAATGGTTACAACAACATGCTTGGCAATATGGTTTTATTCAATTCCAAGAAGAAGATTTCTTATTATACCGTTATACAGGGCGTGATCTGGCGAGTACAATTCACGAGGCAAATGTTACATTTTCTGAGTATTTAAAATAGAAAGGAAGAGAATATGGAAATATTAAAAGTAGAACACTTATCTAAAACCTATGGTACAGGTAAAACGTTAGTAAAAGCATTAGATGATGTGAGTTTTTCGGTTGAGAAGGGAGAGTTTATCGCAATTGTTGGTGCCAGTGGAAGTGGGAAGAGTACACTACTTCATTTAATTGGTGCCGTAGATAAACCAACAAGTGGTAAAGTTTACGTCGAGGGAGAAGATATTTATCAATTAAATGAAACAAATCTTGCTATTTTCCGCCGTCGTCAAGTAGGATTAATTTATCAATTTTATAACTTAATTCCTATCTTAAATGTGAAAGAAAATATGACACTTCCGGTATTATTAGATGGAAAAAAAGTAGAAGAAGATTATTTAAATGAACTGATTCAAATATTAGGATTAGAAAAAAGAGTAAATCATCTTCCAAATGAATTATCTGGGGGAGAACAACAACGTGTTTCGATTGGAAGAGCATTAATGAATCATCCAGCAGTATTATTAGCAGATGAACCGACTGGAAACTTAGATAGTAAAGCAAGTGCAGAAATTATGAAACTACTTCGTCTTTCTAATCAAAAATATAAACAGACAATTATTATGATTACCCATGATTATAATCTTGCACTAACTGCAGATCGTATTATCGAAATAAAAGATGGTAAAATCGTAAAAGATGAGAAGGTGAGGTAACTTTGAAAATATTAAATCAATTAACGTTGAAAGAATTAAAAATGAATAAACAACGTACGATTGTCACATTAATTGGAGTTATTTTATCTTGTGCTTTAATGGTAGGAATTGGACTTATTTTCTCAAGTTCTCAGAAGAATATGGTAGACTCTATTGTCACTTATTCTGGAGATTATCATGTTCGTTTTGACCAAGTGAAAATAGAAGATTTATCTTTAATTGAAAATAATATCAAAGTAAAAGAATATGCCTATACGAGTGATATTAGTTTTGCTCTAGGAGAAAAATATGAAAAAGATTTTTTCTTCTTATTAAGAGGAATGGATGACAATTATCACGAATCATTTCGTAATGTAAAAGGAAAATATCCAACGAAAGCAAATGAGATTCTTGTTCCTGACACATTATTAAAACAATATGAACCTTACTTAAAAATTGGAGATTCTCTTACACTTCGTTTAGGAAAGAGATATTTAGATGGAGAACTTACAAATGAAACAGTGAGAAGTTTAGATGAAACGTTTGAAGAAGAAGAGACAAAGACTTACAAAATTGTAGGTACCTATGAATACGATGCTTATCCTCAGACATATTATAGTGAATTATATGTCATATATACTGGTGGCAATTTAAAAACAACTAATTCTAATGTTTATATTACTTATAAAAATGTAGGAGATACTTATGATGAATCTGAACATATTGCCTCACAATTAGGATTACAAGAAGTAGGGGATGGCCTATATCAAAATATGACTTATCACCAAGAATATCTCTCTGCTTTAGGTCACAGCCGTTATGGCAATTACAATACGACAATGGTTATTATATTGGGGGTAATTCTCTCTTTAATTTCTATCGCATGTATTATTGTAATTTATAATTCTTTTCATATATCGGTTATGGAAAGAAAGAAACAATTTGGTATTTTCGCAAGTATTGGTGCAACGAAATCGCAATTGATGAAAACAGTTTTCTTAGAAGCTTTCATTGTTGCCATTATTGGAATCCCAATTGGTGTATTGGCGGGTATGCTTGGCATTAAGATCACTTTAGAGATTGTTATGAATTTAGCGCCTGATTTATTTAGTATTCCATTTACGTTTTACATTTATCCAATTTTTATCATTGTTCCAGTTGTATTCATGATTGTTGTAATCTTCTTATCTGCGTACTTGCCAGCAAGGAAAGCAGGAAAGATGCAGCCAATGGAAGCAATTCGTCAAAACGATGATATTAAAATTGAAAAGAAAAAAATAAAGACGCCAAAAATAATTCGTAAATTATTTGGAATTGAAGGAGATATCGCGTTAAAAAATATTAAAAGAAACCGTAAGAAATACCGTGTCACTGTTGTTTCTCTATTTATTAGTATTGTATTATTTATTACATTTTCTGGATTATTAAAATACGGTTTATATGGAACGGATACGGCATTTCAAAATGCAGAATACGATGCAATGATTTCTGTTACCGCACCTACTTATGAAGATATGAAACCAATATTCTCTAGGTTGAAGAAAGTAGAAGGCCCAGAACAGAGTAAAGAAATTCATTGGACATATACTACAACAAAAATCGATGCATCAAATTACTATGAAGAATATAAAAATCAGATGGAAAATATTATGGATCTATCTATCGATGAATTAGATATGGGTGTGATTGTCGCAACAATTGATGAAACGGATTATCAACAATTGTTAGATGATTATAACGAAGAAGATGGAACTGTTTTCTTAGTAAATCAAGTTAATTTTTCTAGTGTTATGGGAACGACTAGAAAGACATATTCGAATCGTATTTTAAAACCAAATTCTATTTCTAATTTAACATTGTACTGTGATAAATACGACGATAGTGGAAACTATCAAAAAGAGATCTGTGCAGATTCTATCAATCATATTAAGATGATTGAAACTGTGCCATATGGATTACAAAATGTGATAACTGATCCAAGTTATTTTACCATTGTTGTTCCAGAATCATTTTACCAAAGTTTTGTCTCTCGTTTAGATGAGAGTGGTTATTCCTATGCGACAACAGATTTACTTTATATGAATGGAACGGATTTTAAAAATATTGAAAAAGAAGTAGAAAATATCGAAGATGAAGGAATTGTCGGTGGAATTTATTACGAAAATATTGAACAGAGTGTGGAGAGAACAAATCGTATTATTTTAGCAGTAAAAATCTTATTATATGGATTTATTGCCTTAGTTACATTTATTGGTATTACAAGTGTTTTTAATACCATTGTAACATCATTAGCACTTCGTAAAAGAGAATTTGCAATGTTGCGTAGTGTTGGATTAAGTCCAAAAGGATTTCGCAAAATTCTTTTCCTAGAAAGTTTCTTCTTCGTTTTTAAATCATATCTAGTTGCACTTCCTGTATCTATTATTTTAATTGGAATTCTTCATTATGCATTTAATTATTCAATGTATATTGAATCACTCTTAATTCCTTGGGATGCAGTATTAATTGCTTTACTATTCTCATATGCGATTGTGCTTATTACAACGATGTATGCAACAAGAAAAGTTAGAACTTCTAATATATTAGAATCAATACGAGAAGAGAATATCTAACATTCTCTTTTCTTTTTTAAAAAATAGGGTATAATAATGATGATGTAGGATGTAGGTGATATGGTGCAAAGAAAATGGAAAAACTGGTATCAAACACAGAAAAAATATATTAAATGGGCAGCCTTTGGTGTTCTTATTGTTATTTTTCTTATGTTAATCACTACTGTATTAGGAAATCACGGAAAAGTATTAAAAGATCAAAAAGGACAGTATTACCGAGAAATGAAACAAGGAAATAGAACGATTCAAGTACCTGTGTTTGAAAATAAAAAATTAAATGAGGAAGCTAAGAAATATCAAAATCGTATTCTTCGTGATGAAAAGGTTGATTCTTTGACCTATGAATTAAAACCTGTAGGTGATTTAACACAAGTTATTTGGACAAAGAAAGAAAAAGAAAAGGAAGAAAAAGAAATATGGGTTTATCATCAAAAAGAAGAACAGGCAATGACACTAAAACAGATATTTAAAAATTGGAATCAAAATACCCAGTCTGATCTTTTTACTTTTTTAAATTTGGAATGGAATCGTATGTTACGTACATTAACACCACCTGTTCCAAGTGATCATCAAATTCAAGAAGAATTACAAAAGGCGATCGATGAAAATCATTGGTATTTAGAAAATGATCAGGAAGATTTTCATTTGTATTTTGAAATCACGAAAGAAAATAAAAATTATAAAATCGGAATTCCATTTTATGTTTTAAAAGACCAGATTGATTGGGATAAACTGGGAATTTCTAAAGAAGAAGATAAGTGGTTCCGAGATTATATTAAGGACCGAAAAGTAGTTGCATTTACTTTTGATGACGGACCAAATCCAAATACAACTCCAACTTTGATTACGGAATTTCATAAACGTGGAATGAATGCAACATTTTACATGTTGGGAAGAAATGCTGAAAAGTATCCAGAAGTTGTAAAAATGGTAGATCAAAATGGATTTGAAATTGGAAGTCATACTTATCAGCATCGTAACTTAAAAAGAATTTCAGATGAAGAACAAAAATTTGAGATTCAAAAAACAATTCAAGTGATTCAAAGTGCGATTGGAAAAGATCCAACTAGTATTCGACCACCATATGGAAATTATAATGATGTGACACTTTCATATATCGAGACACCAATTGTTCTTTGGAATGTAGATACATGGGATTGGAAATATCGCGATGCGAATGCGACTTATCAAAATTCAATTGATAAAATTCAAGATGGTTCGATTGTTCTATTTCATGATATTTACTATGCAAGTATCGATGCTGCAGTACGTATGGCAGATGAATTATATCAACGAGGATATGTTTTGCTTAGTGTTCAAGAACTAGCACGTGCGAAAAATGTAACACTAACAGCAAAAACACGTTATTATCAGATTCAGTGATAACTTTCTTGAAACTTTCATATAATTTGATATAATATAGTAGGATGTGATCGTATGAAAGTCATAGTAAGTGCTGGAGGAACAGGGGGACATATTTATCCTGCTTTAGCAATTATCAATAAATTAAAAGAAGTAGACCCAAAGTTAGAGGTACTCTATATTGGTACTCATAATCGAATGGAAAAAGAAATTGTTCCTGAGAAGGGAATTCCCTTTGAAACATTAGAGATTTATGGATTATATCGAAAAAAAATATATAAAAATGTTAAGACACTCACGTGCTTTTATAAAAGTTACCGCAAATGTATTCGTATTATGAAGTCATTTCAACCCGATCTTGTGATTGGAGTTGGAGGATATGTGACAGCTCCGGTCATTTTAGCTGCTCATAAATTAAAAATTAAAACAGCGATTCATGAACAGAATAGTGTACCAGGAGCAAGTAATCGTTTTTTAAGTAAGTATGTTGATAAAATTATGGTTTCTTTTCCCGCTAGTATGAAAGAATTTCCAGAACATAAAACTGTTTATACGGGGAACCCATGTAGTGAAGATGCTATCAAAGCAAAACCAATTCAAAAAACAGAGTATGGGTTAAGTAATCATAAACGCTTAGTCACAATTGTGATGGGCTCACTTGGAGCCAGTAATGTTAATCAGTTTTTAATTGATAGTATGTCTTATTTTGAAAAGAAAGATTATGAAGTTGCCTTTGTAACTGGAAAACAAGATTATGAGGAAGTTTCTAAACATACATTTCCCAAAAATATCCATGTTTATCCATATGTCCCATTAACTTCTTTTATGAAAAAAACAGATATTTTAGTTTCTCGTGCTGGTGCTTCCACATTAAGTGAAATAATGGCCCTGCATACACCTTGTATTTTAATTCCTAGTCCTTATGTACCAAATAATCATCAATGGAAGAATGCAATGGGACTTGTGAATGAAAAAGCTGCTATTTTATTAGAAGAAAAAGATTTGAAAGGGGATATCTTAGTAAAGACAATTGATGAATTATTTCAAAATCCAATTCAATTAGAAACGATGAAGAAAAATTTAAGTACACTTGCAGTTTTAGATAGTGCAACAAAAATTGTACGCGAATTATACAAATTAGTAGATGGAGATACATATGGAAAAGACAAAGACATTAGATAAATTAAATGTTGGCAGAGTGATTGAACACGTGCCTTTAAATGAATATACAACATACCGTGTTGGTGGAATTGCAAGAGCTCTTGTTATTGTAGATGATAAAGAAACATTAAAAAAATTAATTCGTTTTTTAGAAGAAAAGAAGATGAAATGGAAAATTTTAGGAAACGGTTCTAATCTCATTTTTCAAGATGGATTCTATGATGGTATTTTAATTAGTCTTAGCAATCTAAACCAAATAGAAATCAATGATACTTTCATTACAGTAGAAGCTGGTTATCCGCTTCCCAAACTAGCAATGAAAGCTGCCAAATCATCTCTTACGGGATTAGAATTTGCCGCTGGAATTCCTGGTACAGTTGGGGGAGCATTATTTATGAATGCTGGTGCTTATAAAAGTGATATGGGGTATGTTGTAAAAGAAGTTACATTTTTAGATGATAACTTAGAAGAAAAAGTATTTACGAATCGTGAGTGTGATTTTCACTATCGTACTTCTTATTTTAAAAAACATCCGAAATGTATTTGTCTAAGTACGACGATATCATTAAAACATGGAATGAAAGAAGCTATCTTGGCTGTGATGGAAGATCGTCGTAAAAGAAGAGTAGAATCCCAACCATTAGAATATCCAAGTGCTGGTAGTGTTTTTCGTAATCCTGAAGGAGATTATGCGGGACGTTTGATTGAAAGCTTAGGTTATAAAGGTAAAATGTTCGGAGGAGCAATGGTATCAGAAAAACATGCCAATTTTATTATCAATAAAAACCATGCTACTGCAAGTGATATTATCCGTTTAATTCACGATATTCAGAAACGTGTAAAAAAAGAATATGGAATTGATTTAAAGTTAGAACAAGAAATTGTGGAATAAAAAAATCCAACTAATATGTTGGAATTTTTTTGTGAATAGAATACTTTTCATCTGTTTTTAAAGGTCGGATTTGAAGTCCTATGTAAATGACCTGTGTTTGAATAATGGTAAATAATACACCATAAATCACTGACCATATACCAAAGGTTGCTACTCCAATGATCAAAATAATGATACCAATGATACGAAGGACAATCGCAGGATTCCATGTGGGATGTAACTTATGTAGATATAAAGCAATGACATCGTAACCAACTGTAGAAGAATCTTGACTTAGACATAAATAATGTCCTAGACCAACGAATAACCCTGCAATAATGACACAGACAAATGGCGGAATAGAAAAGGTAATTCCAGTCCAATGAAAAAAATTAAAAAATAAAATATAACAAATACTACTATATAATGATCTTATAAAAAAATCTTTTCCTAAAAAAATTCTTCCGAAAATTAATAACAATATTGTTATGGGTGTACTAATATAACTAATATCAACATGAAGATAATGAGAGATTAAAAGAGAGGTACTAGTAACCCCACCATTAATAATATGATTTGGTACTGTAAAAAAAGCATAAGCAGCAGTTAATAGTAAATTGCCAATGTAATGATCACATAACTCATATTATCTACTCCTAACATAATACTAACATTTTAACACACATGAAAAATAAATTGACTGTTGTATCAGAAATTTCCATAAAATTTTAAAAAAAGTGTAAAGCAAAATGTTATCCCAACCAGTTATGAAGTAGGTATTATTTACGAAATAGAAAAAGACGTGATATAATGGTAATAGAATAGGAGCGTTTGTGTATGGCAAAGAAAAAGAAGACACAAAGAAAAAAACAAACACCGGCCAAGAAAAAACGAAAAATTTTATATGGTCGTATTTTTCTTGCACTTTTTTTGCTCTTTGTCATGATATATTTGTTGATTCTATTAATTCCACAAAAAATACAAACTATTCACGTATCTGGAAATGAATTTTTAACGGATCAAGAAGTGATTGAAATTGCTGGATTAGAAGATTATCCTTCTACGTTTACAAACTATAGTTATAAAATTAAAAAGACATTGGAAGATTCTGATTATATTGAAAATGCATCTGTATCTAAAAATTGGTTTTATGAAGTAAACATTAAAATTGAAGAAAATCGCCCATTATTTTTCGATACAACAAAAAATAAGACAGTATTAGAAAGTGGAGATACAACAGATCGTTCTTTTGATGTACCGGTATTAATCAATTATACTCCAGATACTATTTACGAAAAATTAATTACAAAGATGAATGATTTAGATACGGATATTATCAGACGTATTTCAGAAATAAAGTACGATCCAAATGATGTTGATCCTAATCGTTTTCTATTTACGATGGATGATGGAAACTATGTATATTTAACTGCCAATCAGCTTAGTAGTTTAAATAGTTATGTAACAATTGTATCTCAATTTGAAGGAAAGAAGGGGATTTTATACCTCGATAGTGGTGAATATTTTCAGATTATGGAAGGTTAAATATAGAGAAAAGTATCGTTTTTAGATGAGAAAAAAAGAATTTTTTTCTCCTTTTTTCTTGATTTTCTTTTCTTTTTTGAAAATCTATAGTATAATGAATACTAGATTGTAGGAGATGATTTTGTGAAGCACATTTATACAAGCATTGATTTAGGCACAGATTCTATCAAAGTTGTTGTTTGTGAACTTTACAAGAACAAGTTGAACTTACTTGCCGCATCTTCCGAAAAATCAGAGGGAATAAAAAAAGGGTTAATTACAGATGTTGAAAAGGCAAAAACATCTTTAAAGAAAGCAGTGTCTAATGTGGAGTCTATGTTAGGAATCACATTCAAACAAGCAATTGTAAGTGTACCAAGCTATTTCTTAGATTGTTCTATGGTGAAAGGAACAATTGATATTCCAATGAGTATCAATGAATATGATGAAGCTTGCGATGGGGTGATTGATGGAAATGATGTTTCTCGTGTTATCTCTGAGGCAATGAGAAGTTATGATTTTCGCGATCGTGAGATGGTTGCGGTTTTGCCGATTGATTTTTTAGTAAATCAAAAAGACTATGTAAGAGATCCAAAGGGGTTACCTGGAAAAACATTGGGTACAAGAGCGATGATGGTCGCAACACCAAAAAAGAATATTTACTCTGTTGTTCAATTACTTTCTAGTATTGGAATTGAAGTAGTAGATATTTCAATTAATGCGATCGGAGATGCTTATGCATTTAAAAATCGTGAAATGGATGCGACAGTAGGAGCGATTGTCAATATCGGTTCTGAAACAACATCTGTATCTCTTTATAATAAAGGGATTATCGTGAAACACGCAATGTTACAATTAGGTGGTAAAAATATAGAAAATGATATTGCCTATATTTATAAATTAAAAAGTGATGATGCTAGAAAATTAAAGGAGAAGTTTGCTTTTGCTCATAAAAACCATGCCAGTCAATACGAAGTAAAAGAAGTTACAAATGTCTATGGAGAAACAGTAAAAGTAAATCAGTTTGAAATTTCTGAAATTGTACAATCACGATTGGAAGAAATTTTAACACTTGCCAAAAAGGAGATTCGTTCTCTTACAAGTCGTAATATCGATTATGTAATTGTAACTGGGGGAACGAGTAATATGGCAAATTTTAATTATATTGCAAAAGAAGTATTTGGTAATATCGCAAAAATAGGAAACGTGAAATTAATTGGAATTCGAAATAATAAGTACTCTTCTGCAGTTGGAAATATTGCTTATTTTGTAAGTAAATTGAAGTTAAAAGGAAAAGAATATACGATGGTTAGTTCAGATATGGAGGAAGCCTTAGTATCTGTAGAAAGTGAAGCAGGATCTTATGATTCTATGCTTGGGAAAGTATTTGGATTCTTTTTCAGCGAATAAGGAGGAAGAAAGTTTATGTTAAATGGATTAGAAATGGATCAATTAGCAAAAATAAAGGTAATTGGTGTCGGTGGAGGTGGAAATAACGCCGTAAACCGTATGATTGAATCAGGAGTACAAGGGGTAGACTTTATTGTTGCAAATACAGATTTACAAGTTTTAAATAATTCAAAATCACCAGTTAAAATTCAAATTGGAGCAGAACTTACAAATGGACTTGGAGCAGGTGCAAACCCTCAAGTAGGAAAAGAAGCTGCATTAGAAACAAAGGCAGAAATTGAAGCTGCTTTAGAAGGTGCTGATATGGTATTCATCACTTGTGGTATGGGTGGTGGAACTGGTACAGGAGCTGCCCCAGTGATTGCTGAAATCGCACAAAATTTAGGTGCTTTGACAGTAGGTATCGTTACAAAACCATTCTCATTTGAAGGAAAGAAAAGAATGAGTCAAGCTTTAGCTGGATTAGAAGAATTAAAGAAAAATGTAGATACATTAATTGTGATTCCAAACGATCGTTTAAGAGAAATTATTGACAAACAAACACCATTATTAGATTCTTTTAAAGAAGTAGATAACGTTTTAAGACGTGGTGTACAATCTATCTCTGATTTGATTGCAGTAGCAGGATTAATTAACCTAGATTTCGCAGATGTAAAAGCTGTTATGCAAAATCGTGGAAATGCCTTAATTGGAATTGGAATGGGTGTAGGAGAAGATCGTGCTGCTGAAGCAGCAAGACAAGCCGTATCTAGTCCACTTTTAGAAACAAGTATCGATGGTGCAACTGATGCAATTATCAATGTGACAGGTGGTTCTAATTTAACATTATTTGAAGTAGAAGAAGCAGCTGATGTCATTCGTGAAAGTGCAAATACGGATATTAATACGATTTTTGGAGCAGTCATTAATGAAAACTTAAACGATGAAATTATTGTAACTGTCATTGCAACAGGATTTGAAGATGAGGATAAAGCAAAAACCAAAGAAAATACACGAACAGAACAACAACCAAAAAGAGAAGACATTGCATTTACTCGTAGTGAATTGAATCGTGACTTAGATGCAAGTGAAGATACATCATCAACCCCTGATATCGATATTCCTCCATTTTTAAGAAGAAGAGAATTTTAATGGTTCAATGTCTTATCATTTCATGTGATAAAAAACAATAAATTCTAAGAAGATTCGCAGTAATCTTCTTTTTTATTTTAAAAAAAAAATACAAATTCTAAATTTATGTGTTATAATAAAAGTATAAGAGAATAGAAAAAGTAGTATAGATATGAAGTTATATATAAAATATGGTTATTAAATAATTAGAAATCCTATATAAAATATAGAAAAAAGGGATAATATATTAATAGAATAGGAGTAAACATATGAGAAAACTAAATAGAATAAATAAAACAAAAAGAAAATATTATGTTGTTGGAACAATCTGTATTGCAATGTTTTTTATGATGGGAATCGGATATGCAATACTAAGCCAACAACTAGATATTAGTGGAACCGCTCAGATTACTTCTACTTGGAGAATACTATTTACGAGTGCAGAAGAAAAAGAAATGAACAATGCAACAACCATATCAAAACAGATCGTAAACCAAACAACATTAAATTTAAATGTAGAGTTAAATCAGCCAGGAGCTAGTGCAATGTATGACGTTGTAGTGGAGAACCAAGGAGATTTAGATGCCATGTTAACAGCGATTAATGGGGTGGATGAAGCAAATAATCAAGATCCAAAATCGATCAAAGTAGAGTTACAAAATATAAGAGTAAATGATGCACTACTAGCTGGTGATAAGAAAACATTCCAAGTAAAAGTATATTGGGATGCAAGTGTAGATTTTGATGATGTCAATATGTCTAAAGATGTTCAAATCACACTTATATATGAACAAAGAGAAGCATCAGAAATACCAAGTCCACCACCATCAATTGATATTACAGATGAAGTGGTAACAAGTGGAGATGGATTGTATCGAGATCAATATGAATCTGGAAGATATGTTTACCGTGGAAGCGATCCTAACAATTATATAGAGTTTAATGATGAATTATGGAGAATTATTGCCAAAGAAGCAGATGGAACTTATAAAATAGTTAGAGATAATTATCTATCTTATATGGCATTTGACGAAGAAGATTATCGTACTACTGCCAACAATACATATTGTGCTGATCCATCTTCAGGATGTAGCGTATATGGACCTGTAAGTGGGACGTTCCAATCTCCAGATGGTAGTCTAAGTGGAACCGTGACAGAGAATTCTAGCTTAGCGGATTATTTGACAGGAACATACTATAATAGTTTAACGTCAACAGCAAGATCACAAATTCAAACTCATGCATTTAATATTGGTGGAGTTCTTATGTTAGAGTCTGCTGGGAATGACAGTATTACCAAGAATTTAGCCAGTGAGAAAGCATATACTTGGACAGGAAGTATAGGACTACCAAATGTAACAGATATATTACGAGCAAGTTTAAATTCATCCTGCACATCAGCAACAGATGGGTATAAAAATGACACTTGTGATTCAAATTATTTTCTAGAGTCTTCGAGTATTTCTGATATCCAGTTTTGGACAATGAATGGTTGGTATAGTGATAGACGTTATAATACATCAGCATATCTTTGGCGTTCAAGACGTTATGGCAGTGGAATGATAATGACATTCTTTTCTACCGCAATGATGGAGAATGATCTTGCAGTAATTCCAGTCACTTATTTGAAATCAACAATTCAAATTACAAGTGGAAATGGAACGAGAACACAACCATATATAATTTTAGAATAAATCAATTTATATAATAAAAAAGATAGAACTTTGGTATAAAATGTACCCAATGTCAAGGACTAAATAAAAAAGAGAGAGTTTAGGCGATGGATTCAAATAGATGATTTCGATATTGTACCGGAGTCATCTTTTTTAGATTCCATTGATATCTATAATTATTGTAATATTCGATATAATCTTTTATTTCGTTACATACATCTCTAAAAGTAAAACAAGTATCTAAATTTAATTCATCTTTCATATGCCCAAAGTAAGATTCTTGTGGAGCATTATCCCAACAGTTACCTCTTCTAGACATCGATT
>CALVQD010000070.1 GCA_944355255.1 uncultured Bacilli bacterium | reverse complement strand
AAGATAGATGACAATAATTTGCCATTTTCAATACCTCCTTCAATGACAAATAAATTGCTTGGAAGGTATTATACAGTTATAAATCTTATTGCACAACTTATGTGCACTTCTTTTTTTAAAATACAAGTAAATTTTAAAAGGAGTTTTATCCTGAAAAAACATTGTAACTTTTAAGAAAATAAAGTATAATATTTTTAGTTATCTCATGAACAATATAGAGTAACATAGAAAGTAAAGGTGTGAAGCATGAATGAGAATAAAAAATTATTAGCCGTTTTAGGTGTTGTAGTTGCGATTATTTTAATTATCATTGTATCAATGATAATGGGAAATAAGAAACAAGAAGATACAATAAAAGAAATTGAACAGTTAATGAATACAACAACTGGAGAATTAATTTATTTAGGAAGACCAACATGTAGTTATTGTCAACAGTTTTCACCAATATTAGAAGATGCAAGTGATAAATATGAGTTTGGATATTACTATTTAAATACAGATGAACTTTCAACAGAAAATTTAACAAAAGTATTAGATATGTTAGAGATTGACCAAGATGGATTTGGAACCCCAACATTAGCAGTAGTACGAAATGGAAAACAGGATGGTGTTCAGATCGGATATACTGATGCGGAAGGATTATTTAATTTCTTACAGACAAACGGAATTATTCCAGAGGATGCGGTATATGAAGCAGATGATGCAAATTTGAATAAAATTGATTATACGCAATATCAAGATATTATTAATGGTGATGAAAAACAAATTATTGTATTTGCTCAAACAGGATGTTCTCATTGTGAAGAAGCAAGACCAGTATTAAATGATATTGCAAAAGAATATAATATTACAATTAATTATTTAAATATTACAGATCTATCAACTGAAGATCAGACAAGTATGACAGAATCTCTTGATATTTTAGCAGATGGATTTGGAACTCCGCTTACGATTGTTGTACAAAATAAAGAAGTAATCGATTCTATTGAAGGATTTGAGAGCGAAGAATCAATGATCAATTTCTTTAAAGAGAATGGCTTTATTGAGGAGTAGTGATACTGATGACACTTGTTGCTAAACGTGCGAAAGAATTTAAAAGAAGATACCCAGCTACGATTGCTTGGCGAATTTCAGCACATGCTAAGGTAATTGAAACTCATTTGAATCCCGGAGAAGAAGTACAATATATTTTTGCTGGGCAAAAAAATGATAATCCATTAGATATTATTACCTCATGTGTTGTTGCTCTCACAAATAAGAGAATATTAATAGGTCAAAAGCGTCTTATTTTTGGATATTTCTTTACTGCGATTACTCCAGATATGTTTAATGATATAAAGGTAAAATCAGGAATTATTTGGGGAAAGATATATATTGATACTGTAAAAGAGTTTATTCCTCTTTCTAATATTCAAAATGATGCTTTAGATGAGATTGAAACAAATATTACAGAATATATGATGGAAGAAAAAAAGAAATATGGTGCTTTGAATAATCGCGCAATTTAGGAAAAAGAGAATTTTATCTCTTTTTTTTTTATAAAATTTAAGCTATACTATTATTAGTATTAGAATAAAAGAGGGCGAAATTATGATTTTAAGAAAACCATATGCATTATTGATTAAATATTTTAAAGTTATCCACTTATTTGTTTGTTTTATCATTGGTTATTTGATTTACAAAACAAGTAGTGTGCTGAATTTTTTTAATACATATACGAGCTCTGTAGAAAGTGTTGTAGGACAGTCTACGATTAGAGCTTTATTAAGTGGTGTTTCTATTGTTTTACCTCTATTGATTGTGATAATTGCAGTTGCAATTATTTATTTAATGCGTTATAAGAAAAAACCGGTTTTATTTTATATTATTACAATTTTATCTTATTTATTTACAACCGGAGTATTTTATTATGCGAATAATGTACTAAATAGTATGTATATTCAGGTCGTAGATATTAGAATTGCTTTGTTAGTAAGAGATTTGGTCACTGCGGTTATGATATTAGAGTGGTTTACTTTAATTATTTTTGCTGTACGTGCAACAGGATTTGATATTAAGAAGTTTAATTTCGGACAAGATTTAGAAGATTTAAATATTGATGCCAAAGACCGTGAGGAATTTGAAATTAATATTGAAATTGATACAGATAAGTTAAAACGTGGATGGAATCGTCGTTTACGTCATGGGAAGTATATATATAAAGAAAATAGATATTTGATCAATGTATTAGTAACCGTGTTGGTAGTAGTAGGAGTAGGGTATGGTATTTACCAATTTGCTTTTAAAAACAAAGTTTATTCAGAAGGTTATACATTTTCTGGGAATGGCTTTACAATGCAAATTACAGAAAGTTATATTACAGATAAATCAGAAAATGGAACTATCATTGATAAGGACAATGCATATGTTTTAGTTTCAATGAATATTTCAAATTATTATACAACAGCAAGAAAGTTTGATACAGCAAGGCCTGTTTTAGTGATTGATGGAGAAAAATACTATAGTGATAATAGTAAAGCTGAAAGATTAGATGAATTTGGAAATGCATATTATGGAGAAGCATTAGATTCAGAGGAACATAATTATGTATTTATTTATGAAATTCCAAAACAAGAAACACTTAAAGATATGGAATTCCAATATATTGACGAAGGAACCAGTGCAGGGGAATATGCGATTACTAGAATCGCTCTGAATCCAGTAGATTTAACTGGTACGCAAGAAGTAGAAGCAGTAAATTTGGGGAAGACATTAAAATTCAATGACAATATTTTAAAGAACAGTACGTTAAAAATTGATCAGATTGAGATTGCAGATAAATTTCCGTTGACGTATGATTTTTGCCTTAATGAAAATGAATGTATTACGTCTACTGAATATCTAACGCCAACTGTTGATGAGTACGAGAAGAATATTTTGAGATTGAGCGGAACACTAAAACTAAGTGATGACTCCAAAGAAAAATCACTTTCTTTAGCAAAACTAATAGAAAAATATGGGAAATTAGTGTACACCATCGATGAAAAAGAGAAAGAAACAAATATCACATTGAAAGAAATAAAGCCAAAGCGAGTATCGTTGACGGATGAAGGTTATGTAGAAGTGTTAAGTGAAGTAAAAGATGCAACTGAGATTGATTTATTGATAACTGTTTATGATACAACATATACTTATCATTTAAAATAAGGAGGGAATTATGAAACAAAAAATATTATTTATAGTTTGTATGATATTGTTAGTAGTAATTCCATCTCGTGTACAGGGAGCCGATTCTTGTGATAATACATTAGCATCACGTTATCAGAGGATTGCTTCTAATGTAAATGTTACAACGACTTATCAGGAAAGTAATGGAAGTGTTTCGTTTCAAGTGATTATTACTAATTTGACACCAGAAATTACAATATATGATGTTAGTCATGATCGTTATTTTCATTATGGAGATAATAGTGAAAATCCTGGAGAGATTATTGTTGATGGATTTGAAGCTGATAGGTCATATCGATTTATTGCCTATGCGACTAATTCAGGAGATTGTGATTATGGGGAGTTATATACTTATTATGCAAATACACCGGCTTATAACCAATTTTCAAATGATGCTGTTTGTCAAGATGTAAAAGAGTTTAAGTTGTGTCAAAAATGGTTAAAAACAAGTTTAACATATGATGAGTTTGTGAAACAAGTGAACGAGTATAAAGCATCATTAGAAAAAAAAGAACCAACGAAAGTAAGTCCAACAGAAACACCAGGGTTTAATTTAGCGCAATTTTTGGCTGATTATTACTATGTTTTATTAATTATTATTATTCTATTTGTTTCTGGAATGATTTACTGGAATGAAAAGCATGATACGTTTGGATTTTAAGAGTATGAAAAAGGACAACAATTGCGGAAAGCCTATTGTTGTTTTTGACATTTTTGTGTATAATGGATATAGTTCATAATAGTAGGGGTGAGTGCTTTGCTAAGAAAAACAAAAAAAGTATTATTGATATTTACTGCCATATTTTTATGTATGGTTTTAACCTCCCCAATTACTACTGTTTCTGCGTTAGATACATCGGATGTAGATGGTAACGCTGGCTCAGGTGGAGGAATTAATACCGACAGTTGTACAAGCGGATACTGTTGGGCAACGAGCTATCATTTCAATGATGATCCAAGCAATGGTGCGAGTGCTGAAGGACTTCGTTTAACCATTGTTGATAAAAATGGAAAAAAAGTAACGGGAACATATTCTCATGACTATTTTAGAAGTGGAATATATAATGAATTAAAAAACACGAAACAGACTGTTTACTATAATAAATATAGAAAAACTAATGGAAATAAATCAGCAGTTATTAAATATAGTAATTCATCTAGGCAGTTAAGAACGGTAAAGTTTGAAAAAAGTCGTTTATCAAATGCTAGTGTTTTAAATCTTCCTAGAATTTGGCCAAGAGAGGGAGAGACAGGAAGCAATACAAGAGTGTTAGATTATTTTATAAACATGGCTACAAATAATACTTCTAAGTTTATGAAAATGCTCAAGGATGATTTGGGTTATGATTATTATAACGATAAAAATGCAGATGAACACTTTTTGGAATTTGAACCAATTACTGCAATTAATTATAATGCTGGAGAAAGATTTTATGTTGGAACGGTTACAGAGTTGATGGCATTTATGTGGAACCACGGAAATAGAACAGATACAAAACTTGGAATGTTATATGCATTTGCTGTTGCTGGATCTCGTGCTTTATATTTATCTTCAGATCAAAATACATCTGGAGGATTTAATTCACGATATGTTTCAACAAATGATCCAGTTATTCAGTATAATCCAAATAATTCAGGTGGTGTGAATTATAATCTGGATATTTTAGGAAGTAAATTATTTAGTGGAAATGGAAATACACCAAACCCATATGCCCACGGTATTTTATGGTTTTATAGTATGTTACCAAAATGTGATTGGACAAATCCAGATCATTTTAAAGACACAAATGGGGATGGAAAACCAGATAGTGGCCCAGGTGGTACGAATTGTTGTGTTGATAGTTCCATTACATCTTCTCATACAAAAGATGAAATTGAATTCGCATATCCGATCTGTGGATCTTGTGATGTAAATAGTGAGCCACCGACTGCTACAACCCCAAGTTGTGGAACAGATGGTAGTTCAAAAACACATACGTTTATGGATACAGTATCATGGAAATGTATGTACTTGGATAAAAGTAAAACACAGATGTACAAAGTTTCTACCATCAATTCTTACTGTACAGTATATTGTAAAGAATCTACAGATTTGACACTTCCTGGAAGTTATCAGGGATATGTTATGACGGGAAGTTCATTTATTTGGCCAAACAGTAGTAAATATCGTTTAAGTGTAAGTGGAACACGTGAGTGTAAAGTAAAAATTGATTACCAAAATTGGTATGATGATTATCAAAGTGCATCTTCAAGTACAAAAACGAGTTTAGTAAACCAAATCAGAAGTTGTACTAGTGATAGTGTGTTAAATAATAGAAAATTTGCTTATGATTTACAACCAACAATTACTTTGAGTGGTTATAAAGGATATCGTAACGGGAAAGATGAAGATGGTTCGACAACTGGAAGTGTAGAATTAGTTTCTAAAAAGGATCCTACAGAATTAACTAATTATAGTGTTTCTTATAGTGGTACTGTTTCTAATTTCTCTACTTCTGCTGCTGGTATTCAAGCATATGCAGAAAGTATTTGGGATTATAAAACTTATACGGCTACTACAGAAAATCAATATGTATTACCAAATGATTTATACAGTTATACAAATAAAAAGACTGGAATTATTTCATACCGCGCTCCAAATAGTGAGGAAATTGGAAATTATACAAATCGTGGATATGGTAGTTTAGCGGTAGATGATTCAACAATTCCAAGTGGTCAAAATGAGAAAAAAGGAAATACAGTTACATTGACTTATAAGAAAATTAGTGCAAATAACGATGCTACTCATTTTGATAAATATGCAAAGAGCTATACATGTCAATACAACGTAAAAAAAGGAGACAGCGTTGTTTGTGATTATCAAAACCCTGAACAATTTAAAGATTTAGATGGAGATGGAGAACCAGACAGTGGTCCAAATGGGGAAAACTGTTGTAATCACTTCTTAGTTCAATTTGAGGGTGATGAAGAAAAAATCCAAGAATTATTAGAGAAGTATCCTATCTGTAGAAGTTCTTTAAATACAAAATGTGATTACAATAATCCATCACAGTATACAGGTGCTCCATATGGAACAACTCCTGGTAAAGGACCGGATGGAATTAACTGTTGTGAAGATTTGAGAGATAACTATGTAAGTTATGGACTCACTTATCAAGAATTTAAACAATTAGAACAGAAATATCAATGTGCAGGAAATACTGGAACTTGTTCACCAATTCCTACGATTAATGATAAGTCTTGCTGTTCTGATCCAAAATATCAAGATTATCCAGTATGTAAAATGGAGGGTGGAATTAATGTTATTTATCGTGAAATTTCACTATCAAATCCATTCTTAAGTGAGGATGGAAAAACACGTACTCCGGGAAGTAATTGGAATTCTAAAAACAATTATTTAGTTAGTAAGTATATTACAAATAACCGTGATGCAGAGGAAGAAGAAATTTATACAGAAAAGCCAATGTATATCTTTGAGTTAGATAGTGCTGCAATTTCTGAAATCAGAAGATATAACAGAGGACATAAATTTGACGATTTTGAACTAGAATGTGCAGATGGAAAAGATTGTCAGAGTAGATTTATTGAAAGTTATTTAACGGATACTGGAAATACTTGTACGACAAATAAGGGACACGATATCAGTCGTTGTAATAAAGATTAGGCGGTGATTTAGTTTGAAAGAATCATATTGGGGAGCATTTGTTGTAGGCCTTGGAATTACGACAATTGTATTGATGTTTTATTTCCAAACTTTAACAAATACAGATGAGCACAACTATACTTTATTAAAAGAGACAACTGAGGCGGCGATGACTGATGCTTTCGATATCGCAACTTATAATACCACCGGGAATATTCGTATCGATCGTGAAAAGTTTGTAGAAAGTTTCTTACGTCGTTTTGCCCAAAGTGCAAGTTTAGCAAATGAGTACCGCATTGAAATTTACGACGTTAATGAATATCCACCGAAGGTAAGTATACGTATTAAAAGTCGAAAGACGCAATCACTTGCCATATTGCTTGGCGGACAAGATACATTTAATTTTGAGATAGTAAATAAATTAGATGCAATATTGGAAACTCCATATTAATAGAAAGGGATGAATAGAAATGGGGAATATTCAAGTAACATTACAAAGATTGTTGAAAAACAAGAACACGGTAACGATTATTGGTGTTATCGTCATTATGGCACTACTTTACTTTGGATATAAAGCACAAATTGATTCTAAAGTAAATCCAGTGTCAGTTCCAGTAGCAAGAGAAACAATTCAACCTAAGACATTAATTAAGTCTGATATGATTGATTATGTTGATGTTGCTCCAGTTGTATTAGGAAGTAATGTCCTAAGATATGATACAGATATTATTGGAAAGTATTCTAACTATAATACTGTAATACCACAAGGAAGTATGTTTTATGAAGAAACAGTAGTTTCTAAAGACGATCTTCCAGATAGTTCATTTGTAAAAGTAAAAGAGGGAGAAGTTGTTTATAACTTTCCAGTAGATATGGATTCTACTTATGGTAACTCAATTTTTCCTGGTAATAAAATTGATATTTATATGAAAGCAGAAGCTGAAAATGGACAAATTATGGTAGGTAAATTAATTGAGAACATCGAAGTATTAGATGTTAAAGACAGTAGTGGACAACATGTGTTTGAAAATAGTGAAGAACAACGTGTACCTGCATATTTAATTTTCGGAGTAGAAGATGAAATTAATATTTTACTTAGAAAAGCAAGTTATATGTATTCTTTCTCAGTAGAACTATTCCCAGTACCACATGGTGGAACAGTAGATAATTCTGGTTCAACTGAAGTTAGTACACAATATTTAAAAGATTTTATCAATGCTAATACAGTATCTATTCCTGAAGAACAAGCAACAACAAGTCCAAGTACTTCTGCCTCTCCAACTACAAGTCCATCTGGAAATGGTAATCAATAATTCATGAATGAAATAGTATTTGATCAAATAGACTTTGGAGAGTTAAAAAAGTATTTAGACGACCCAGATGTGACAGATATTTCATACAGTAATGGGGGACAGTTGTGGTTAAAGACCCTATCGAAAGGAATTTATCGTGTCGAGGAACCTAATATAAATAATGCTTTTATGGAAAAACTAGCATTTCAATGTTCCAATGTGATGGGAAAGACATTCAATATGGCTTCTCCCTTCTTGGATGCGGAAAGTACTGAATTACGTTTAAACTTTGTACATGATTCAATTGCCAGAAATGGGATTGCGGCTGTTTTACGTAAAACACCTGCAAAAGTTCGATTAGAAAAAGATAAAATTATTGCTGATAAATATGTAACACTGGATATTCACGACTTTTTATTAAAATGTGTTGAAGGTCATTGTAATATTATCGTATCAGGAGAAACTGGTAGTGGTAAAACAGAGCTTGTTAAATATTTAGCTGCTCATACTGCTGAAAATGAAAAGATCATTACCATTGAGGATACACTGGAATTACATTTAGACCGTATTTTTCCACATCGTGATATTGTGTCGATGAAGACAAATAATATTGCTTCTTATAGTGATGTATTAGTAACATGTATGAGACAGAACCCGAAATGGATTCTATTATCGGAAATTCGTAGTGCTGAAGCTGTTATGGCTGCTCGTAACTCAATTTCATCTGGACACTACATTTTATCAACGATTCATGCTAGCAATGCAGCCTCTATTCCAAGTCGTATGTATAGCTTACTCGAGACAAATCAAGATATTGACCAATTTTTGAAATCAATTTATCGTTATATTCAAATTGGTGTATATATTCGTGGTTATCAAGATAAAACAACAAGAAAATTTGTCCGTGAAATTGCCGAAGTGGTAGAGTTTTATGTAAATGATGCCAATGAAGCAGTATGTAACATTATTTATAAGAAAAATATGGAAGGAAATACAATTCGTCATAATCCAAGTAAATATTTAATTGATTATTTAGAGGGACAAGGAGTAGTTCTTCCAAACAATATGATAAAAGTAGAAGAAAACAACGGTGAAACAACAAATTCTAACATGTCAGGTATGCAAGATGGTGGCTTTTCTGCAATAGGAACAGCAATGCAGCAACCACAATCTACTATGACAAGCCAAACACCACAATTTCAATCGTCATCTTCTACATTTATGAACCATCAATCAACCGTATCTGGACAACCTGTAAGTAATCCCACTACATCTACTATAGAATCTTTATTTTAAAGGAGGTAAGGAGATATGACATTTTTAATTTTTGCGTTAGTTGCATTTATTGTGGTATTTATAATTGCTTATCGTAAGAATTCTGGACAGAATGTTTATAAGTATATATCACAACAAGCAACGTCCATTTATGACAAGTATGCCCCTTACTCTTTTAAAGTAGTAAGGGAAAAAGTAAAAGAACTTGGTCAAGAATACACGCCAAGACAATATGTATTACAAGCATCAGTATTTGCTGTTGGAGCATTTGTTATTACTTATATGTATTTTTATAATGTTTTAGTAGCATTAATGTATGCGATATTATCTATTTTTGTAATTCCATATTTAACTTATTTGAGATGTAATCGTGTATATAGTGAATTTATTTTTGAACAAATTCAAGTATATACGACAAATACAATTATGGAATTTAATACAACACAATCTTTTGTAAAGGCTTTAGAAGGTGTTTATGAATCTGGAGTATTAGAAAATCCTGTAAAAGATGATGTTAAAATGATGATTGATCTTGCGTATGAAAATGGTACGATTGAAGAATCAATTAGTTATTTTAATAATAAGTACGATTATTATATTGTAAAAAATATGCATCAATTATTTACACAAATCACCAATGAAGGTTCTAAAAACTCATCAGGTGCGTTAGAAAATATGTCATTAGATATTGATATGTTAGTTGAAAATGTATACCGTGATCGTATTGATCGTGCAACATTCCATAGAAAATTTTTACAATTTGGATTTATGCTTTATTTCATGGTAATGTTAGTACAATTATTGCTTGGAAACGAAACATATATTAACATGTTAAATCTATGGTATATTCAAGTCATATTACATGCGATTGTAATTATGAATACCGCCTTTTTACTAAATGGTGAGAAATATTATAATGAGAATGTAGGTGCTGAATAATGGGAATACCAATGAGTGTAATGTTTATTATTATTAGTGTGATTGTTCTATTTATTTTACATTTGAATCACACAATTGATGCAAAAAAATTCGTACAAGATACAGAACCTTATTTAAGATTTTTGATGGAAGATGATTATGAATTTTTATTAAGAGTACGTTATGGTGATGATATTGATGTAAATAAATTATTTTCAAAAAGAGTTCAAACTGCAATTATTGCAATTGGTGTATTATTTCTATTGTTTATTTCAAATTTAAGTTTTTTAAATGTATTAATTATTGTAATTATTGCATTTGCTCTTTTTAAAATGCCATATATCAATTTGAAAAGATTTTACCAGGCGAATTTGTATCAAATTAACTTAATGCTTCCATACTATTTAAAGAGCTTAGAGATTTTAGTACAACATTATACAGTACCAGTTGCTCTAGCTCGTAGTATTGATACAGCTCCGGATATTTTTAAATCAGGCTTAAGAGAATTAGTGGAAAAAGTAAATGCTGGAGATTCTTCTGTAGATCCATATATGGATTTTGCAAAACAATATCCAGTACGTGATTCTATGCGTATGATGAGACTTTTGTATCGTCTCGGATTAGGTAGTCAAGAAAATAAACAAGAACAGTTGATGATGTTTTCTAAAACTGTTTCACAATTACAAAACAAAGCACGTGAACAAAAATATAAAGATCGTTTAGAGAAGATGGAAAAAAAGACAATGATGATGCTTTGTTGTACGGGTGGAGGAATTATTTTCTTGCTATTATTGTCAATGACACAAATGATGGGTATTTAACATGTAAAGTGTCTTGAATAACAAAATAATTCGTTGTATAATGTACATAGTAAAATATGGTAAGGTGGTGAGAATATGAAAGAAGCTTCAGGAGAAGCAAACATCACAGTATTGACAATTTTATTAATTGGAATTGTAGCCCTTGTAGCAACTCCATTAATTACAAACATTATGAATTCAACAAAAACAAGAACGTGCTGTACTAATGCTGGAGGTAAATGGGAAGGCGGAAGATGTCAAACACAAGCTGGTTATGACAAAGAAACTTATGATAAATGCCTTGAAGATAACCCAGATGCTACATAATGAAAAAATGTGGGAGGTGTAACTTATGAAACAAAGCGTTGGAGGCATATATTTATTTAACTTTATCATTTTATTTATTGTGATTGTATTTGCATTTCTCGCTGGAATCATAAGTTACAACCGAGCATTTAAAGTAAATAGTAGAATTATTAATGCGATTGAAAGACATGAAGGATATAATCGATATGCGATTGAAGAAATTAATGGAATATTACAGTCTTTAGGGTATAATGCAGCGGATACAATTCGTTGCCCTGAAAGAAAAGATTACGAATTAATGACTGATGGAAGTGCTAGTACAAATTTATTTGATTACTGCGTATATAGAAGACATGAAACGGATACGGATGGAAAAGAGACAGCTTATTCTACATACTTAGTAACCACTTATATTTATATGAATGTTCCACTTGTAAATAATTTATTTAAGATTCCAGTTTCCTCAAGAACAAATCGTATCTATATCTTTCAGACAAGTTATGAGTAGGTGTAAAATATGAGAGAAGCGATAGGAAACACATTTGTATTTAATATGATTATTGTTTTTGTCGTCATATTTATTATCATATTCGCAGGTTCTTCTAGTTACTCAAAAGCATCCAGAGTAAAAAATACAATTATTGATATTCTAGTTCAAAATGCAGATGAAATAGGACCAAACAGCACGAGACTGCCAAATACAGTTACAACAAAAATCAATAACGAATTGAGAAATATTGGGTATCGTGTAAACCCAAATAAAACACAAAATTGTCGTTTAAGAGTAGATAGTGAAGGGACCAGTACAAATGGTGCTTCTTCTTCAGAGGCAAACCGTACTGCACAACTATTAACTCCGACAAGTGATTACCGTTATTGTGTATGGAGAATTCCGTCAGAACGTGGTTACTATTTTAAAGTGACTGCATATATGTATTTTGAATTTCCACTTGTCTCTGTCATTGAATATCCAATTGAGGGAGAAAGTAGAGTTATATACGATGAAGTAGAATATGAATATTAATCTATGTTAATGCATGAAAAGATATAATAAAACATTGTTTTATTGTCTTTTTTCATTCATATAACAACTCTTAGGGAGGTGAATTATGAACGTTATTATCGCAAACAAATATCAGTCTATGTTACAATCTTTAAATATTGATATTATTAAAACGATGTATGGAGAATTTGATGTAGAAGAAATTATTAGAACGTTTAAAAACTTCTTTTTTCAACGCATGATTTTAGATATTACAGCAATTAAAGATTATAAGGATATTTCAAAGTTGCAACAATTATCTGTTGAATTAGATATGAGTAAGGTTATTTTATTTTTTGATGATACAGCGGATACAACAATTCCTAACTTCTATTCTACATTAGTTGCCATGGGAATTTATAATTTTACGAAAAGTTTAGATGGAATTCAATATTTATTAAATACACCAAATACGTATAAAGATGTCGCTCACTATTTGGTAATTAATCAACAGTCTCAACCAATGTCCCAAATACCAAATAATTCAAATGCAAATATGATGGGAGCAATGGTACAACCAGTAGTAACAAAACAAACAAAAATATTGGGAGTAAAAAATATTACCAAAAATACTGGGGCAACTACTTTAATTTATATGATGTTAAGACAATTAGAAAGAAATTACAAAGTAGCTGCAATTGAAGTTGGGCGTCGTGAATTTAGTTTTTTTCGCTATAAAAACATGTACAGTGTAGATAAGACGGAATTAGCAGATAAAATTTCTAGATTATCCGATCATGACGTGTTGCTGATCGATGTAAATGACGATAAAAAAGCCTTAGAAAGCTGTACTGATGTTATTTATTTAATTGAACCTTCAATTATTAAATTGAATCGCCTAACAATGGTAGATCCTAAAATTATTTTAAAATTAAAAAATAAAAAAGTAGTATTAAATCAGAGCTTATTAAGTAGTAATGATGTGGCAGAATTTGAATATGAATCCAAATTAAATGTATTTTTTAATCTTCCACCATTAGATGAACGAGAGTCCGATTTACCAGTTTTAAATGATTTACTTACAAAACTTGGTTTTACTTTACAGTCAGATGGACGAAACGTAGAGAGAAGAAATAAAATTTTAGGTATTTTTTAGAACATAAATTGACAAAAACAGAAATATTGGTTATACTTATTTTAAACAAGGGAGGTAAATTATGTTTATATTAGCAGGTTGTGAAATTGGCGGGGTAGAAATTCCACCAATGATTACAAATATTATTAGTTATATTGTAACAGGTATTAAAATCGGTGTTCCAATTATCCTAGTCATTTTTGGTATGATTGATTTAGGAAAGGCCGTTATGGGCAGTAAAGAAGACGAGATTAAGAAGGCACAGTCAACATTTATTAAAAGATTAATGGCTGCAGCTTTAGTATTCTTTGTTATTACAATTGTACAGTTCTTAGTAGGAATTCTAGATAATGCTGGTGAAAGAGACGGACAAACAACTGGAGCAGTAACATGCTTGAAGGAGATTTTTTAAGTAATTACTAGAGTAATTACTTTTTTCTTACTTTATGTGGATTTTAAGTTCAGTATGTGCTATTGGTGGGGTTCCTATTCCGGATTACATTTTAAATACAATTTCTTATGTGATTGATTTCATTAAAATTGGTGTTCCGCTATTATTAATTATTTTTGGTATGGTTGATCTAGCCAAAGCTGTAGCGGCAAAAAAAGAAGAGGATATGAAGAAGTATCAGACTTTGTTTATGAAGAAATTATTAGCGGGTGCTATGGTGTTTTTTGTAGTAAGTATTACAATTTTCTTATTAAAACTACTAGATTCTGCCGAAACTAATGGAAGAAGTACAAATGATTATGATGCTTTAAAATGTATTCAAGAAATTATTCAAGAACATTAAACAGATGTTCTTTTTTTTATTAAAATGATTGTAGAAAGGATGCTTATTATGATATACTAATAATAGGTGATATTATGAGTAAAAACAGGAGATATCATATATTCTATTGCGTGATTCTTTTTGTTGCTTGTTTTTGGATCATACCTTTTTCGGTATCTGCAGATTACTGTTCACCAACAGATCCAACGTGTAACAATCCTAGTCCGAGTAGTGGCACTACAACTGCCCAGACATATGATGAATGTATTGAGATATGTAATCGTAATACCAGTAATACGAATTTACAACCTTGTTATTCATCTTGTGAGCATTTAAGAGATCCTGATGATTATGAAACGATAGATAACTCAAATGATGTTTATATTGATGATACTGGAGAAAAAGCAGAAGCTTGCTTAAGAGCAAACTGTGAAAAAGATGCCAATGGAGATCCGATTAGAGATCGTTGTAATGTTTCTGGGTATAAAACATGTTATGCAAAAGCAAATGCAAAAGATGAAAGTACAACGACAGCTAGTTGTGGAACAGATATAGAAATTGATGCAAAAATACCACAATTTGTATCAAACATTTATAACTTATTAAAAATGATTACTCCAATTGCATTAATTGTTTTTGGAATGCTAGATTTTGCTAAAGCAACAATGGCACAAGATGAAGCTGCGATTAGTAAGGCAGGGAAAAAATTTATACAAAGACTGATTGCTGGAGTAGCTGTGTTCCTCGTATTTACAATTGTTCAATTCTCTGCGGAATTGCTTTCTAATGCTGGTGCTGGTTCCATTATGGAATGTGCGAATTGCTTATTGAATAATAAATGTAGTAAAAGTTGATAAGAAAAATAAAAAGTATTTTATTAATACTTTTTTTTATGATATAATGTTGGTGTATATAGACTTTTTGAGATAAGGGGTGACTTCAATGGGAGATTGGCTTGTTAGAACCTTTTTACAACCGCTCTTTTATGGGTTAGATAAAATTATTTACTTTTTTGTTGAAAATTTATATAATTTGTTTTTTCAAATTTCTAACGTATCAATTCTATCTGATACAACGGTTGCTGATTTTGCACAGAGAATTTATGTAATTATTGGTGTATTTATGCTATTTAAAGTGGCAATCTCCTTAATTACGATGTTAGTTAGCCCAGATAAAATTGCTAAAAGTGGGTCATCATTAATTAAGAAAATTGTTGTCGCATTAGTTCTTTTAGTAATTACGCCAAATATTTTTACATTGGCTTATAGAATTCAATCTTATATTATTCAAGACAATGTATTAGGAAATTTAATTTTAGGTGCAGCATCTGATCCAGAACAGGTTAAATATGCTTACACGAATGGTGGAGAGTTAATTGCTGTACAAGTATTTAAAGGTTTTTTCCATCCAAAAGTCACAGCGGACAACAGTGTTGAAATAAAAACAGCTGCGGAATGTGATGAGGGTGATGATGATGAGGCATGTATTTATGCCCAGGCAGACTCAGTAGATGATTTAGGAGAATTGATTAGTAGTGAAAATTATTCATATAGTTTTTTGATTTCGACCATTGCTGGTGGCTTTGTTGCATGGATGCTTTTGATGTTCTGTTTTGATTTGGCAGTTCGTTCTGTAAAGCTTTCATTTTTGCAATTGATTGCACCAGTACCAATTCTTGCAAGTATCAATGATTCAGATTCTATTTTTAAAAATTGGATCAAAGAAACAACATCATGTTTTTTAAACCTTTTTATTCGTTTGATTACAATTTATTTCATTATATTTATCATTGCCGAATTGGTAAGAGAAAATGGATTTGGATATTATGTATTTGATGCTACTTTAGGAGATCCTGTTTATCAAAGTGGTGCTTCTAATTGGTTACTAAGTGCTTTTGTTATTATTGGATTGTTACTGTTTGCAAAACAGGTACCACAATTAATTTCTAAAATATTTGGAATTGAAGAACAAAAAGCATTCTCAGGAAATGGAGCATTCTTTGGAGCAGCCCTTGGTGGAGCCCTTGGTAGTGGACTTGCCAATCTTGGTGCTCATTACATAGGAAGACATCAATTTAAAAAGGAGCATGAAGGAAACTGGGATACAGAGACACAAGCAGAATATGATCGTCTTTATGGAGGCCGTCTAAGAGGATTAAGAACCACTGTCGGTGGTGCAAGTTCAGGATTTTTCAGAGCGGGTGCTAGTGGACTAAAAGGAAAAGGTATGAGAGAAAGTATGACTGCCGCTAGAATAGATTCAATCCATGCTCGTCAGAATAGGGAAATGGGTTATGGATTCAGCGCAAGGGCATGGGATAAATTTACAGACTTTACTGGAAGTGCTCAGAAGTCTGGAGCACAAAGTGAACGCGCTGGTCGAATAAAAGAATTATTAAGACAACAAGATTATGCGAAAGTAGCTATGGGTTCCTCATCTGACGCATACAATCGACAGCTTAGTTCTGTGGACGGTAGATATCAATCTGATCTAGTGAATATTTTTAATGGTTTTGGAGGTCGTACTGACGTAGACTATCAAGATTATCTTTTTGAAGTAGCAAGAAGAAATGGAGTACTGGATAAAAGTGATGAAGAAATTCAAAGTATGACGGAAAGTGCAAGAGCTGATCTTGAAAGACAAATTCGTGAAAATGCTAACATGCTAGATAAGTATATTGACCAAGACACATTTGCTGGTATGGCGGCACAATTTAATGAACGTAATAGACAAGCTCAAATTATTGAAAAATTAGATAAAGAAATCACAAAAATGGAAGAGGCAAATAACATCGGAAAGAAAAAATCATAAAGAAGAAAAGGGTGTGATACAAAATGAATGGAAATTATTTAATTCCTGCCAATTCTAAAAAGTCTAGATTATTATTTGGACTGTTTACTTGGTTTGATTTGGCAATGTTTGGATGTGGAGTAGGTTTAACGTTGATCTTTCTAATGTTTATACCGCTAGATAGCACATTAGTGACAATATTGGTATTGGCGCCAGGACTTATTACCGGATTCATGGTAATGCCTGTTCCAAATTATCATAATGTTTTAACATTCTTACAGGAACTGATTAATTTTTATAGAGAAAGAAGACAATTTGAATGGGAAGGTTGGTGTATGAGACGTGGCACAAATAAAAGATAAATATACAACACAGTTTGTACCAGTGAAAGATATTAAGAATGGTACTATTATTCTCGATAATAATGAAAAAGTAACTGGAGTAAAAATTATGCCTAGAAATATCTTTATTTTAGATTATGAAATGCAAAATGCAATGATTACTAATTTAAAGAATGTGTATAACACCATTGATTATGAATTTTGGGTGATTGCTGCAGATAGACCAGTAGATATTAGTGTTTACTTGTCACAACTACAACTTTTATACAATAGTACAAATGATCCAATTCGTCGTAAATTAATTGTAGAAGATATTAATAAGGGAAACTTTTTTGTAAATAATAACATTGTTGATACAGAATACTATTTATTGTTTAAAACAAGAGATGAAGATAAAATGCAGAAGCGTATTCGTAATTTAATTACACAATTTGCAAATGCTCAGTTAACATGCCATCAAACTACAAATGATGATTTGAGAATTATTTTGGATAACTTTTTAAATGGTGGACAAACCACTACGTTTGGGACGGTGATGACAAGTGGATATTAAAGCACAAATAGCACCAAAAGGGTTAGAATTTAGACCATCTGATTTTATTATCAGTGATAAATATGCAACAATTTTAACAGTCATCTCTTATCCAAAATATATTAATCCTGGGTTTCTATCTGATCTAACAAGTATGTCAGGTATCAAAATGGTAATTAAGCATATCCCATTTGCATACAGCGAAGTTTCTAAGATGTTAAATAAGGAAATTGCTGATTTAAAAGAAAGATATCAACAGGAACCAGATAAGACGATTCAAGAAAGAATTCGTCAAGATTATGAATCATTAGAAGCATTTATTCAAATGATTGCGGCAACACAGGCAAAAATATTTGATTTTCAATTACATGTTATGATTACAGCAGATAGTGAAGAAGAATTAACGAATAAAAAAATGCAGTTGAAAAATTATTTAGAAGCTATGCAGATGAGAGCAATTCCGCTTCGTTTTGAACAGGAAAAAGTGTTAAAATCTATTTTGCCAATTTTTCCAGATCAGGATATTGAAGAGAGAATTGGAACACCAATCCCTTCTCCAACGATTGCTGCAATGTACCCTTTTATTTTCGATAGTATCAAAGATCCAGGACTATCTACACTATTAGGTGTTGATTTTTCTGGAGGAGTTATTTTATTCAATCAATTTTTATATCAACTTCAAAAAGAACATAATCGTAATAATGCGAATTTGATTATTCTTGGTACGTCTGGTAGTGGTAAATCTACGGCTGCTAAGATTATGTTGAGAAGTCATTTTAGAAATAATTATAAAGTGATTGCAATTGATCCAGAGGGAGAATTAGAAGAAATGGCACGTCTTTACAATGGAGATTTTATTGATCTTGGACGTGGTGGAGAGTTTGGTATGATTAACCCTCTAGAAATTATATTAGATGCAGATGAAGAAGAATTACAAGCAGGAGCAAGTCATTCTGTTCTTACAAGTACTTTACTTTCATTAAAAGCATTTTTAAGATATTATGATCCTGAAATTCCAGGAGATGTATTAAACTTATTTAGTGAAATTGTACAAGAGACTTATCGTCGTTTTGGAATTGATTTTAATTCTGATTTTACAAAATTTTCATCTAAAGATTATCCAACATTTAAAGAAGTTTATTTAACAATTCGTCAGAGATTGGAGGCTATGCCAGAAAAGACGCGTGAGCGAGATATTACAGAATATCTTGAAATGAAAATTCGACCAATTGTTCGTGAATTACGTTTCTATTTTACTGGTCATACAACGATTCAACCAAAAAGCGATTTTGTAGTTTTTAATATTCGTGAATTAATGAATACAGATACAAATATTCGTAATGCGTTATTCTTTAACATATTAAAATATGCATGGGGAATGACCTTAGACAAAAGTGTAAATACGGTTCTTTGTGTAGATGAAGCACACGTATTATTAAGTGGAAACAATGAAATGGGAGCAGAGTTTTTAGCTCAAATTCAACGTCGTGCTCGTAAATACAATACTGGAACCATCATTATTACACAACAACCAAGTGATTTTAGTGACCCACGTGTTGTTGTACATGGAAAAGCAATCTTTGACAATGCTTCTTATTATTTGGTTATGGGATTAAAGAAACAAGCTGTAGAAGATTTATCGAAATTAATTGATTTAAATGATAGTGAGATGGAAAGTATTAAAAGATATAATCAAGGAGAAGCATTATTTGTATGTGGTAGTAGAAGAATGCGTATCAATGTGATTGCTTCCGAACAGGAATTAGACTCATTTGGTTCAGGAGGGGGTCTATAATTATTATTTTTTAGCAGGATCGAGGTGAGCCTTCATGAATAATTTGTTGAATTTTTTCAATAAAAAGCAGTCGAGTGACGGAGCTGCTACTGAAAATGAAAATAGTGGTGAAGAACAAAGTACAAATACTAGTAAAGGCTTTTTAAAGATCAAATTATTATTACCCATTTTTTCAGGTGGTGGCGGTTTTTTATTTCTTATGATTGCCGCCGCTTGTCTTGTTATTCTACCACTTGCAGCAATTGATAATGCAATGAATGGAATTCAAAAAACTTTGGAGGATGCCGGAGAATCTGCAGGAGCTTTTTTTGAATCATTGGGTAACTTTTTTGCAACAGGGTATTGGGGAACTGGAGAAGAAGTTTTTTATCGTGTTGTAGGAGATCGCTATGAATATTATCTATCTAAAAATATAGATGTCGATGCACCATTAGTTTTATCAGCAGTTTTTATTGGAAACTCTACAATGATGCAGACCAATAGTGAATGTACAATTGTAGAACCAGATACAAGTGAGGAACAATCGTCAGATGAAATTCCAGAGATTGAGTATGATTGTGGAGATGAACAAACAGAACAAAGTTATAATGATTTGCGAAATGAAGCAATCACACTAATGGAAGGAATGGTTGAAGGAAATAGTGTTAAGTCAGAAGAAGAATATCGGAAATGGCTTTATGATAATTTTATTGAAGATAAATTAAGGGCAATGGGAACAACGATTCCGAGTGATGAAGAATCAAAGGAAACTATGTTTAATGATTTAATTGATCAGATTTATTTTAATCGTAATATGTATGAAGCTGCTCTTAATGATTTTACAGAGGCAGATACTGGTGGTGGTACTTGTAGATTTAATATTGTAACAAGTGAAGGAACTTCTTTAGTGGCCTCTAATGTAAAAGTACGTTTATTAGAATGTGATGTTTCTTCGGGATTAATTCCACTTGAAGATGAAGAATTAGTTGATCTTGAAAAGTATATATTGGGAGTTACTTATCAAGAAAATGGAGGAGCTCCTGATGAAGCAGTGAAAGCTCAGGCAATTGTTGCTCGTTCCTTTACATTAATGAGAGGAAAAATAATGGGAGAAGTTGGTAAAGGAGAAGAAGAAAATGGTTCTTATGTGATCCCTCTTAGAGCTTGTACAAATGATCAAGCATATTGTAATCCTGACGAAGGATGTTGGTCTGATGTTGCGGGAGGAGAATCTGGAACCACAATTCATTCTGGATATGATGCTTCTAAAACGTGGTCAAGACCTGCGCTTGAAGAAAATAACCGAATTCGAGCTTTAGTTGCAGAAACTGCTGGACAAGTAGCACTTGATAAAGATGGCAATGTATTATATACGGACTATAATCAAAAGACGCAAGATCAATTTCAAAAGTTAGCGAATGAAGGGAAAAGTGCAGCAGAGATTATAAGAAAGGTTTTTCCTGATGCTGTAGAAATTTCTGCCAACTGTAATAGTGGTAATGGTTCTATTCATGGAGATCCAGACTTTACAAATGTAGCTGCTTGGAAATCCCCACTCAATCCATATGCTGCTCATAAATTATTTGGACAATGTACCTGGTTTGCATGGGGAAGATTTTATGAAATTTATGGCTATTCACCAGGATTCACTGGGGATGGATATATGTGTGCATCTCAGTTGGTAAATGCGCATCCAGATCAATTTGTATTAGAAAAAACACCAGTTGTAGGTGCTATTGGATCCTCTGATAGAGCTCACAACCATGTGTTTGTTGTAACAGGAGTAGATGGAAATCAAATTACAATTCAAGAAGGAAATTTAGACGGAAAAACGAATTCCTTTGATGATGCTACAACAGATTGGCAAACGAAAACTCTTACTTTGACACAGCTAAGACTTATTTATGGAGATGTATCATTTGCAAATCCAAAAGTACTTCCAAATTAAGGCGTAAAATGTAAGAAAGGGGTAGAATGATGAAAAAAGAAAAGAAAAAATTTCACTTTCAATTGAAATATTTTATTGTATTAGCAATTGCGATCCTTTACTTCATTTTATGCTTTTTTGCTTTTGGGACAGTTGACAATAAGCAAGAAGAAGCACCAACCATATATCTTGTATTTGATGCAGAACATCGCTTTTCTTATAGTGATGGAAAGCTTGATGAGGCAGTAGATTGGAATCAGATTTTTGGAACTAGAAAGTTTTATTCTTATAGCGATGGGACTTATTTAGGGCAATACAATTTAATGGCTTATAATACTATGATATATTTATTTGATGATCAAAATGACTCTGTAGATTATCCGGGAACTTTATTTGCTTATGCGGCAGGTAAAAAAATTGATGTAGTACCTACGGGATTTAAAGAGTTAGATCAAAATATAAAAATTGTATTAAGTAAATTAATTGAGGGTAATGATAGAATGACAATGCCATCTGATGATGAATTAACAATGCTTCAAGAGATTGAAGTAGATTTAGATGGCGATAGTATAGAGGAAGTAGTCTATGCCATTAATAGCATGGGAGGCGAAAATAACAACCAACAATTTTCGTTCTTGTGTTATGAAAAGAATGGAGAATTATATCGTATTATTTCAAATACAAACTCAACAAATGACTCTGATTTGATGCATTATTATACAATTGCTCAAATTATGGATTTAGATGATGATGGAACAAAAGAGTTGATTGTTAGAGATGTTCAATATGGTACGGCTGCTACCGAGAAATATAGGATATATAAAGAAGAAGACGGAAATTATCGAATGATTACATCAGAAACATAAAATGAAACAATTATATGTTTCATTTTTTCATTTTTATGTTATGATATTAGTAGTATTATGATGATAATTAAGAACCGGAGGTTTTTATGAAATTAAAATTTAGAGCAGAAAAAAAAGATATTAAAATTTTTATTATATTTTGTATTGTATTATTATATCTTGTTGCAATTGCACTTTGTAATATTGTTTCATTTTTAGGGGAGAATGAACTAAGTGGGTTTAATCCACTTCCAGCATTTTCTAAGGAGTATTTTGCACCTACAATGGTATTTTATACATTAGCACTTATTTTTACAATTACAAGTGTAAAAGACCACTTTTTCGAGCGTGAATCTGGTATTGGAATCAAAGTAGGTAAAAAAGAAAAAGGTGGTTATGCGAGATGGGCTACTGAAGATGAAATGAAAAAGGAGTTAAAGAAAGTCAATCCTCGTGATGATGAGATACCTTATGGTGGTATTCCAATTATTAACAATAAAAAAGGAATGTGGATCGATAACTCTGAATACCATAATTTAATTATTGGTTCTACTGGTGCTGGTAAAACACAAGTTGTTGTTAATCCACTAGTAAAGATTTTAGCAAAAGCCGGAGAGAGTATGATTATTACAGACCCTAAGGGAGAAATTTACGAAGAGAATGCAAATATGCTTCGTGAAAAAGGGTATAATGTTGTACTTTTAAATTTCCGTAATCCACAAGAGGGAAGTGGATGGAATCCACTAACATTACCTTATGAATATTATCGTAATGGAAATCAAGATAAAGCCATTGAATTAGTAGATGATTTAGCAGTTAATATTTTGTATGATGAAAATGCTCAAAATCAGGATCCTTTCTGGGAAAAGACTTCCGCTGATTATTTTGCGGGACTTACATTAGCTCTTTTTGAAGATGCAAAACCAGAAGAAATTAACTTAAATAGTATTAGTTTAATGTCTACCCTAGGAGAAGAAAAGATAAAAGGTATGCCAGGTGGTAAGACATATATTACAGAATATTTCAATAGTAAAGATCCAAGAAGTACTGCATACGTAGATGCTTCTAGTACACTGATGGCACCATCTGATACAAAAGCGAGTATTTTATCTGTATTTAAACAAAAGATCAAGTTATTCGCATCACGTGAGAATATGTCTGAAATGCTTTCACATAGTGATTTTGATATGAAAGATATTGGAAGAAAGAAAACAGCTGTATTTATTGTTATTCAAGATGAAAAGAAAACATATCATTCACTTGTTACTATTTTTATTAAGCAGTGTTATGAAACTTTGATTGATGTAGCACAAGAATCTCCAAATGGAAAGCTTGCTTATCGTACAAATTTTATTTTGGATGAGTTTGCAAACATGCCTCCATTAAAAGATGTAACAACTATGGTTACAGCAGCTCGTAGTAGAAGTATGAGATTTAACTTCATCATTCAAAACTTTGCACAGTTAACACAAGTATATGGAAAAGATAATGGAGAAACGATTAAGGGTAACTGTGGTAATATTATTTATTTGATTAGTAGTGAATTAAATGCATTGGAAGAAATCAGTAAAATGTGTGGTGAGAAAAAATCAAAAGAAAAGGATAAAACAGCATCAACACCACTTGTTACTGTTAGTGATTTACAGCGTTTAGAAAAATGGCATGCGATTATTTTAAGAATTCGTATGATGCCTTTTAAAACAAGATTAAAACCAAACTTTGAAATGTTAAATGAAAATGCATGGGGAAAAGTATATGAAAAAGCAACTTATCCACATCGTGAAAAGAAAGAAGTTCAAATGTTTGATTTAAAAGGTAAAGTAGAAGAAATTAGAAAAGAAAAGATGGAACAAATGGGAGCTAATGCAAATCCATTTGGAGGAGGTCCATTCGGTGGCGCTAGTCCGTTTGGAGGGTCTAGTCCATTTGGTGGTGGAAATCCATTTGCGGGTCCAAATATATTTGGTGGAACCAATCCAATGAATGATACTCCTAATAAACCAATGCCTAGTACTTCTACTTCAACACCTTCAAAAGCTACCACACCAGTTGCTCCAAATAAACCGGCCGGAATGGATTTACAAGATGTGATACGTCGTATTGATGAGAAAATTGCGGCTTTAGAGGAAGAGGAAAAACAAGAACGTTTAGCAATTGAAAAGAAAAAGAAAGAAGAACAAGAACGCCAGAGCAAAGAACAAGAAAAACTGAAACGTTTGGAAGAAGAGCAACGCAAGAAAGAAGAGGAAGAAGAAAAGAAACGTCAAGAATTAAAGAAACAGCAAGAAATAGAACTAGAAAAGATTCGAAAAGAAAACGAAGAACGAAAGAAAAAGGAAGAGACTGAAAAAAGAAAACGCGAGGAAGCACAACGTAAAAAAGAAGAAGAAGAGAAAAAAAGACACGAAGAAGAACAGCGTAAAAAGAAAGAAGAAGAAAAAAGACAACAGGAACGTATAAAACAAGAACAAGAAAGAATGCGTCGTGAACAAGAGGAAAAATTGGCAATTCAAAAAAGAGAACAAGAAGAACAAGAACGTATTAAAAAAGAACAAGCTGAAAGAATACGTCGTGAACAAGAAGCGCTTAGAAAAAAAGAAGAGCAGAGTAAGTTGCCAACAACTCCTATTATAGAGGATCATGTCCCTGAATCTTCTCCAGTTGTTCCTACTACTTCACAATCTTCTGTATCATCAAATTATGAAACACAACATTCATTTGAACAAGCTACAAAAGAAATAGAACATGAAATTACAGAAGACGAATTCTTCGATGATTTCTTCAGTGATGATGACGATGATGAATAGTAACAAATAAAATCATTTCACATATAATATATTAAGGTGATATGATGATTTCAAGTATTTCTATCAGTGAATTAAAGAATCATTTAGGGCAAATACCCTTGATTGATGTAAGAAGTATAGAAAGTTATAATAGTAATCATATTCCTACAGCAATTAATATTCCTTTTGAACAACTAATTGTATATCCCGATAAATATTTAGATAAGGGAAAGACATATTACATATATTGTAGTCGTGGTATGAAGAGTTTAAAAGCAATTCAAATATTATCACGACAGGGATATCATTTTATACATATTAATGGTGGATATGAAGAATGGATATTAAAAAATTAGATGGTGTGAAAACTGTCTAATTTTTGTTTTGTAAAAAGAACTATTTTCTAAAAAACAAAAATGTATTATAATAAATATATAGTGAAAATAGAGGTGGTAACATGATCGACTATATCATAATTGGTTTATTAATTATTGTAATTATTTTAGTAATTGTTTCTATTGTAAAAAATATTAATGAAGCGAATATTACAGAACGTTTAGGAAGATTAGAAACAGAAGTGATTAAAGAATTAAATACGTTTCAAACCTCTTTATCTAAAAATTTAAGTGATGATTTTGATAAGCAGTCTGAAAAAATTGAGTATCGATTAAGATTGATTGATAATAAAGTGAATGAAAGATTAGATGAAAATTTTGAAAAAACAAATAAAACATTTACTTCAGTATTAGAACGTTTATCTAAGATTGATGAAGCACAGAAAAAAATTGATACTTTATCAACAGATATTGTTTCATTACAGAGTATATTAACAGATAAGAAGAGTCGTGGAATATTTGGTGAGGTCAATTTAAGACATATTATGTCTAGTGTATTTGGGGAAAATAATCACAAAGTATATCAACTTCAATATACTTTTGAAAATGGAACAATTGCCGATTGTGTATTATTTGCTCCAGAACCACTCGGAACGATTGCAATTGATTCTAAATTTCCATTAGAACACTATCGTATGATGGTTGATAAAAACAATAGTGTTGCCGTACGTAATGAGAGTGAGAAACAGTTTCGTATGGATATGAAAAAACATATTGATGCGATTAGTAGTAAATATATTATTCCAGGTGTTACAAGTGATCAAGCAATTTTATTTTTACCTGCAGAAGCAATTTTTGCTGAATTAAATGCTTATCATGAAGAAATTATTGAGTATGCCTATAAGAAAAGAGTTTGGATTACTTCTCCAACTACATTAATTAGTACATTGACAACAATACAAGTAATTATGCAGAATATTGAAAGAGATAAATATGCGACGATTATTCATAGAGAACTAAAATTATTATCTGAAGAATTTAAACGTTATAAAGATCGTTGGGATAAATTATCTCGTTCTATTGATACTGTTAGTAAAGATATTAAAGATATTCATACAACGACAAATAAGATTACGAAGCGTTTTGAATCAATTAATCGAGTAGAGATGGATGAGATTCCTACAGAGAAAATAGGTGAAGAAAATGGATGAGAAAAATAATAATACACCAGAATTACGTGAACAAGAACGTCGAAGAGCAATCAATGAATTAAGAGCATATCGAGAAGAACTACTAAAACAAATACAGCAATCTCAGATTGAAGAAAATGGTACAAATGGAAAGAATAATACAAAAAAATTAGGAGCACATCCAGGAACAGGCAATTTTTATTCAAGTCATCCTACAAAAGAAGATGATGATTCATGGATTATGAATGGAGGATTTATAAATCAATTCTTAATGATAATTATTGCTTTTTGTTTTGCATTTACTTTATATGTAGTTGCTTCATTTATTCTTATATGATGGAAATATTCCATCTTTTTTTTGCAGGAAAAAGATAAAAAGAAGTGTATATAACTAGTATGGGATGGTTAAAAGAATTAGAGACAAAATTTAAAATAACAATTGATCGGGAGCAATACCAAGCAATTGTTGATCATCATCAATGTTTACAAATCATTGCTGGTGCTGGTAGTGGTAAAACTTTTACGATTTGTTGTAAAGTTTATTATTTAGTTTATGTGAAACATGTTCCTTCAGAAAAGATATTAATGTTATCTTATACGAATTATGCATGTTCAGAAATAAAAAAATATTTTAAGCAAATGAATCTTACAATTCAAGTGATTACTTTTCATAAGTTCGCGTTAAATGTTTTGAAACACAATCGTCAATCTTTTGTGATAGAAACAGATATAGAACAGGTAAATAAGCGCTTTTTAGAGCATTTAAGAACGGATGATAGAAATTACTATGAAGCATTATTATTGTCGTATATGACGACTTCTAATATCAAAAAACGACTATTGAAGTACTGGTATCGTTTGTTGTGGAAATTAAAGCCAGATTTAGTTCCAAGTTGGTTAGAAGAAGAAATAATAAAAGAATTACAAGAACAGAATAATACATTACTTCAACAAAAATTTGAAAGTTATAAAGAGAGAAATCATATTATTTTTCTTTCCGATATGGTGAAAAGAGCACTTGATTTATTAAAAGAGAAAAATTGTATTTATTTAGATTACGAATATATTATGATCGACGAATTTCAAGATATTTCAAAAGAACGTTTTGATTTTATTTTTCAATACTATCAATTGACAAAATGCCATGTAGTTGCTGTTGGAGATGATTACCAAAGTATTTATCGATTTGCTGATTCTGATGTCGATTACTTCATTCATTTCTTAGATTATTTTTCACCTGGAATTCAGATTTTTTTAAATCATACATATCGAAATAGTCAAGAATTGTTAGTTTATGCTGAAAAGGTAATCTCACGGAATAACAATCAAATTAGAAAGAAATTGTATTCTGAAAAACATTTAAAATTTCCAATAAAACAATATTATTACACAGATGAAAAAATTTATGTAAAGCAAATAAAACATATATTAGAACAGTTGTTCCAAACCACAAAACCGAAAAAAATTTTAATTTTATCTCGTTATCAATTTGATTTAGAAATCATGAAAGAAAAAACAATTTATCATATGTTAAAAAAATGTCCACCATGGATTCAGGTTGACATGTTAACAATTCATAAAGCAAAAGGATTGGGTTATGATGAAGTACTTCTTTTGAATTTAAGAACAGGTAAATATGGTTTTCCTAGTACAGAAATGGATATAGATTTAGAAGAAGAACGTAGATTATTTTATGTCGCATTAACGAGAACGAAAAACTATGTTTATCTTTTAATACCACAAAAAAATCCCTCTATTTTTGTAGAGGAACTTCTTTCTGAGTGAGAGGATTGGTATAAATCTTTCGATATACTACTTTTCCTTGTTTTTTTAAAAATTCACGATTAAGATAATCATAATAACTTCCCGGAGTTAATAGACCATTAAACTCTAATATATGTAATCCAACACCATTTAATATATTTTCTACTAAACCGGTACAATTTGTTTTTAATACGAAAAATTTTTTCCACTTTCCTGATGTTATTTTTTTAAATTTTCCATTTGCAAGTTGATAAATTTCACTAGACATATCATGGTATTCTCCCTTAGGTAATTTTCCCATTTCCGCTAATTGCAGATCTGGATAATAATCTTCTACATTTGTTGTAATTAACTTGTGAATACGTTTTTTTACAATCTCTTTTTCTTCTTTCGTTAGTGAAATTCCAAAAACAACTAAATATCTTTTTTTATTTCTTAGGGCATATTGAATATAGGCATCTCGATCAGCAATGCAAATGACACCATCTCCAATTGCATCAAACAATTTTCTTGAATGCATATCATAGTTTCCATAAGAATAAGTCTTTCCTTCGAAAGATATTTCAATATGTCCAAAAGCTGCGGATCCCGAGTTTGCTAAATGGAGAATGACCTCAATATCTCCTTTTTTTTCTGTTTTCTTTCTTGCTTCTAAGGCAGTTTCCTCAGGTTCATTTTCTAGAATTTCATTGATTAATGTAATTAATTTTCGAGGAATAAAAGCAGCAATTAAAATCGGAAGAGAAATACGTACTTTGTTCTTGATTCGATTTGGTGTGATTTCTGAAATAAAACTATTTAATTGAGAAATACCATATAAACCAAAGTAAATTCCAATGATTAATAATACATATGGATATTTTGCAGTTGGATGTAACATAAGAAATAGTGATAATGTAAATTTAATAAGAAAAGCAATTAGTATAAGAAGACGTCCACGAATATGATTTTTTTTGTACAGTGCATAATTAATTGCTTCTATGATGGCATGAATGAACAAATAAAGTCCTAAAATAATTGATAAACTTCCTTGAAAAAAAGAAGGATGCCAATAGATAAAGATAGCAAATCCAATATCTAAGGTAGCACGTACCAACATATTTTTCTTTTGTTTTTTCGTGAGTACATGAATGCATTGCAATACCGCATCTAATAAAATCCCAAGACATAGGAAATATAAAAGAATATTCACTGTAAAATCAGTTCGGAAAATAAATAAATAGCTTCCGATAAAAAAGAGGATTGCTGAAACAAAATAAGTAGTTGAATTGATTGTTTTTTTCAACATATTATAACGCCTCCTTTTTAACATGTTATATTATACTATAAAATGATAAATAAAAATAGTTAACCACTTGAAAAAGAAAATAAAATTTTATATAATGATATATAGAATAAGGAGGATAAAAATGGGGAAAATTAATATAAAGCTGAATGGAATGGATACATCAGTTGATGCCATCCGTTATTTTAGAGAAAATGGAATTCATTATTTTATCTATACTTTAGGAGAATTAGATAACCAAAATTATCAAATTTCTTATGTTACTAAAATAGAAGACGGAAAAGGACAATTATTGAGTCATGAGGAATGGGCAAATGTGAAAGAAATTATAAAGCGTATTGTAAGAGAGAGTAAATTAGCCCAAGATACAGTAGAAGATAAGAAGTTTAGTGAATTAGAAGGACTAGAGGTTTTGGATACAAAACCATTCAAGTTACCAATCAGCTCAACTAACTTATTACGTATTCAAAATACTCCTAAAGAAACGATTGAAGTAGAATTAGAAAATGATGTAGACCCTGTTCTTCCAAAAGAATATACGTTCGATATTGCTCATGAAACAGATCAATCATTGGAGTTACCATCATTAGAACCTTCAAAAACGATTTCATTTCAAGAATTTGAAGTTCCAGAAGATAATGAGAGCAATTTTGAAGATAAATTTGATATAAATCAATTTGAAGAAATGTTACTTTCAGAATTACCTGAAACAGAACCATTAAGTGATGTCAATGAATTCAATATTGTCGATATATCTAAAAAAGATCAAACGATTGTTAATCTGGAGAATATGAAAACAAGCGTTACCAAAGGAACAATGTCTGCACCGATTGTATCAAAAGAATTAGCAAATCCGACATTTGTACCAATAGATCCATTTAAGAATATTCAAAGTGAGAAAAATGCATTAAATCATGAATTAGAACCATTAAACATTGATGAATATCAAGCACCAAAAAAGGAAACTCAAACTACTTCGATTGATTATGATAAATTAGAATTAGAAATTTGTGAATTACGTAAACAAATTGCTGAACTTACGAAAAAGATAGGATAATTATCCTATCTTTTAAATATTTAGATAAAATAAAAATGAACATGTTTGTTCATTCAAATACTAACTGGTGTCCCGCTGGAGATTCGAACTCCAGACCCTTTGATTAAAAGTCAAATGCTCTACCGACTGAGCTAACGGAACAAATGGCTGCCTCGGCTAGATTCGGACTAGCGCATGTAAGAGTCAAAGTCTTATGCCTTACCACTTGGCTACGAGGCAACAATATGGTGGAGAGAGATGGTTTCGAACCATCGAACCCAAAGGGAACAGATTTACAGTCTGTCGCGTTTAGCCTCTTCGCTACCTCTCCAAAAAAATGGTGCCGAAACCAGGAATCGAACCCGGAACCTACTGATTACAAATCAGTTGCTCTACCTATTGAGCTATTTCGGCAACATAATGGTGGGCGATATAGGACTCGAACCTATGACATCTTGCTTGTAAGGCAAGCACTCTAACCAACTGAGTTAATCGCCCAAATCAAACTCACTAACAATGTCTGACGTCATTAAATATATCAGTTTATTATTATCTTGTCAATAAATTTTAGTCTTTTTTTTGAATTTCTTCACTATTTTGCCAATTTTCAATCCATTTATCCAAATGAATAGCTAAATTTTTAAAACCACTAGGAGTTTCTGTAATCTTACTTTTCTTATTTTTCATAATACGATAATCAATATTCTTGATACTAAGTCGATAATGATTCTTGTTATCAAGTCCTACTATTTCAACTCTTATTAATTCACCCATAGTAACAAATTTATGAATATCTTTTACAAATCTATCACTAATTTCTGAAATATGAATTAATCCACTCTTATTCTCATCTAAAGATACAAAAATGCCATAATTAGTAATGCCTGTTACTGTTCCCGTTAAAATATTGCCTTTTTGGTATAAATCATTCACATTTTCACTCCTTTTTCTCTTTCATTATAGCAAATAATTTGTTTTAGAACAAGGACTTTACCAACAGTTAAAAATATCTTATAATAAAGTTGGTGATAAAAATGAATGAAGAATTAGAAAAAAAAGTACGTACTACCATTGATAAAATACGTCCTTTCTTAATAAGTGATGGTGGTAATTTAGAATTTGTAAAAATAGAAGATAATATCGTTTACGTTGATTTACAAGGAGCATGTGCTAATTGTGCTTATGCCAGTGTAACATTAAAAGATGGTATTGAACAACTTATCATCAATGAAATACCCGAAATTATCGAAGTACGTAATATTAATGATACAAATTAGAGGCTAGCTAGCCTCTTTTTTATAAACTACATCTTTATGTAACCAATCAATCCTTGGTATTTTAATTATTTTATTAATTTCAAAATAAATAAATCTCAAAAAATATTCATAATCATCACTCTTATCGATAATTTTATAAATTTCCTTCTCAGGTATTACATCATTTACAATCTTCTCATATAAATCGAAATAAAAGCTCGGAAATAACATTCTCCCCATCAACAACCCCATTCCAAAGCCACTTGCCGGTAATTCTTTCAAATAATTAATAATTTCCTCTTCATTATAGCAATCGTCTAAAAATAAAGATTTAAAGTACTCAGAAACATCTCTTTCTTTATAGTCTATTACTATATTTAAAGGAGATTGAAACTCATGAAGATTGTCATTATAATGCACTCTTTTTTTAGCGAGAACTAAATGATCTCTTTCACTTGGTTTCATCTCTCGTTCTACTTGTCCTATATAACTAATAGCATTTTCACTTAATCCTATATAATAATCAAGACTATAATATAAAATAGGAAATTTTGTTTTAATATATTCTTTTTGATATTCAAAATAATCGTTCTTTTTGCTCCACAAATTCACCCAATCATTTCTTTTTAGTAACATAAAATTATTAAGTGGTATAAAGTCTTTTACAACTAATAAATCAGAAAAATAGATTCTTCTATTAGGAGTTCTATTACTTATTAGTACATAATATTTATTATTTAAAATGGTAATATATTTTCCTTCTATGTTTTTTTCAATTAAGCCAATTGAGCTATTATAAAATGATGAATACTCATTTAAACGAAGTATTTCTTCCATTTCATTAAGAGGTCTTGTAATTGGTTCAAATATATAATAAACTTGATGATATTCAAAAATATACTTCTTCTTACGTTTTATAATAGTTTCAGGATAAAGGTGATAATAATAAGAAATAGTATTATTCAATAGTATCACCTCTTATTAAAAAATATGAAAAAGAACTAGTAAAAATTACTGGTTCTTTATTTTTTTCTACCCATATTG
>CALVQD010000069.1 GCA_944355255.1 uncultured Bacilli bacterium | reverse complement strand
TCCTACGTTGTTCTTGATCGATTTCAAAAGCGACTTGCCCTGATAAATTATGTCTCTTATTCTAATCTCTACCTAAGAAAACACTACTTTCTTGATGTTCAAATTGAACTGGTCCTAAATCACTCATACCAACTTCTGTTACTATAGTACTGGCGATTTTTGTTTTTTTTTCAAAATCGTTATGAGCTCCTGTTGTTACTTCGTTAATTACGATTTATTCATCAACACGACCACCAAGTAGTCCCATAATACGTTCTAATAATTCTTGTTTTGTGGATAGATATGTTTCTTCTTTTGGAAGCATTAAGTTATATCCACCAGCATTTCCTCTTGGAACAATCGTAATTTTTTGAACTTCATTGGCATTATCTAGTTTAATACCTAATACGGCATGACCAGCTTCATGATATGCGACTGTGCGTTTTTCTTTCTCTGTGTATTTATGACTCTTTTTTGCGGGTCCCATCATAACACGATCATGTGCTTCATCTATTTCAGCCATTGTAATTTGATTTTTATTACGTCTTACTGCTAAGAGGGCAGCTTCGTTTAATAAATTTTCTAAGTCTGCTCCACTAAATCCAACTGTTCTTTTTGCGATATTATCAAGTGAAACGTTTGGAGAGAATGTCTTTCCTCTTGCATGAACTTGTAAGATTTCTTCTCTTCCCTTAATATCAGGTAAATTTACTGTTACTTGGCGATCAAAACGACCTGGACGAAGTAAAGCTGGATCTAATACATCTGGACGGTTTGTAGCAGCGATAATAATAATTCCTTCATTAGAACCAAATCCATCCATTTCTGTTAATAATTGGTTTAATGTTTGTTCACGTTCATCGTGACCTCCACCTAAACCAGCACCTCTTTGACGTCCTACCGCATCGATTTCATCGATAAAGATTAAGCATGGAGCATTGTGTTTTGCTTGTTTAAACATATCTCTAACACGGCTTGCTCCTACTCCGACGAATAATTCTACGAATTCAGAACCACTGATGTAATAGAATGGTACATTTGCTTCTCCTGCTACTGCACGAGCAAGTAATGTTTTACCTGTTCCTGGAGGACCAACTAATAATACTCCTTTTGGAATACGAGCTCCTAAACGTTGGAATTTCTTAGGACTTTTTAAGAAGTCAATTAATTCAGCTACTTCTTCTTTTTCTTCATCCAATCCAGCAACATCTTTAAATGTAACTTTCTTATTATCTTCATTCAAACGAGCACGACTACGTCCAAAATCCATAGATTTATTCGCACTACCCATTTGTCTTGTAATTAAGAAGAATGCTCCACCAACTAAAATTACCATTGGAAGGACATTTACTAAAAACAACAAGAATGTACTAGATTCAGGATCAGATGACGTATCTAATGCGAATCCTTCTTCTTTTTGAATATTTAAAATCTCTGACATCACGTCACTATCTAATGGTACTCTTAAAAAGAATGATTCATTATCTTTATATCCTTTCATCGTACCAGAAATTTCATATACACTCGCACGAGAACGTGGTGTAATTAAAATTTCTTCTACATTTCCTTTATTTGCCTGTTCCATAAACTTATCATAAGTTAATACATTTACCTTTTGATTCATTGTATTAAAAAAGTATAGAATTGCAAACATAATCATTAATAATATCACATATGGAAATATTCCCTTTTTAATGGCTTTTTTATTCATTCAAACCCTCCTTCTTCAAAGAATACCTTAGTATTATATCATACTTTCCATTTTTTGTTCTATCAAATTTGGTTTTTTTTAAGCCAGGTAACCAAACTATTTTTCCACTGGCATCGACAACAATTGGCCACGTATTACGAAATGATTGTTTTACCTTTTCATCTGTAAAAATATCACTTATTTTTTTTGTTCCAGATAATCCCTTTACTTCCATACGATCTCCGTTTTTTCTAGTGCGAACAAAAAGAGGTAATTGCAACTCTTTACTATCTAAACGACAAGTAAAATTATCATCTTTGTCTGTATCATCCACTTTTGATATTACATAACCATTCGGTAATACTAACTGATCATGAAATTCAAACTCATAGCTTTCATAATCTAAAATCGTATCAGTAAAAAAAGCACGATCATATTCTTTTACCAAAAAAATATGGCCTGGTAAATTTATATGCGTATTATTCATGCCTTCTAATAGAAACTTTCTAATATCATCCACGTGTTGATCACGAATTTGATATAACTTATCTTTATAAATCGCTTCTAATAACAGTTGAATCACTTGCACCTGCATAAAAGAATCTTCTTGTTTCCATAAATCCAAATAAATCGTCTGATCTTGAAATAACATTCCTTCTTTATTTTGAACAATATCTCTTATATAATGACTACATTCCAATATCATTTGACTGAATTTCCAAAATTTCTCATGAACATGAGGATTTTCCTCTTTCAATTTTGGAACAATATATTTACGATAACGATTTCTCGTATAGTCGTCTTTGAAATTACTCATATCTGTCACATAAGGAATTTGATTCTGATCAATATAATTTATAATATCATCTCTCGTAATCGTAATCAAAGGTCTTACCAAAGTGTAATCACAAAGTTCTGTAACTCTTGAAAAGCCATGATATCCATATATAGAAGACCCCCTCACGAGTCTCATTAAAACAGTTTCGATAAGGTCATCACCATGATGTGCTGTCATAAGATATTTTGCGTGATATTTTTTTACAACTTGTTCAAAAAATTGATAGCGAATGGTTCGTGCTTCTTGGTGAAAATTATCGTGATGATAATTTGCAATTTTAAAATATTCAAAGATAATACCATGTTTTTTACAATAAGATTCAACAAATTCTTTTTCCGCATCACTTTCTGAGCGGATATTATGATGAACATGGGCACAAATAATCTTCATATCAAATTGTTTCTGAAGTTGTAATAGTATATGTAGTAAAGTCATAGAATCTGGTCCACCTGATACTGCTACTACAACAGCAGCACCTGATTGCATTGGTAAAGTTTTTAAAAAATCAAATACTTTGTTCATTTTTACCACTGAATCTCTCTCTGGCCACTCTCTTTTAAGTAGTGATTTATTTTAGAAAAAGGCTTACTCCCAAAAAAACCACGATAGGCAGATAAAGGAGATGGATGCACACTCTCTATAATTTTATGTTGTGAGTTTGTAATTAGTACTTTCTTACTACGTGCATAACTACCCCAAAAAACAAAAATGACAGGGGTTTCACGTTCATTTAATTTAGAAATAATCGCATCTGTAAATTGTTCCCAACCATGGTTTTGATGAGAAAGTGGACGATCCATTTGTACTGACATAATAGAGTTCAAAAGTAATACTCCTTGTTTCGCCCAATCCGTTAAATCATTATTCTCTCTATGAATATGTAAGTCAGATTCTAATTCTTTAAAAATATTGTCTAAAGAAGGCGGTCTTTTGCATCCTTCTTGTACGGAAAAAGAAAGGCCATGTGCTTCTCCAATTCCATGATATGGATCTTGACCTAAAATAACTACCTTTACTTCATCATAATCAGTATAACGTAGTGCATTAAATATATTTTTATATTCTGGAAAACATCTTTTTGTTGCATATTCGTGTTTTACAAACGTTCCCAGTTGGCGAAAATAATCTTTTTTCATTTCATCTTTTAAAACAATATCCCATTTCTTATTAATCATATATCAAAATTCCTTTCAGCTATATGATAACACAAAGTGATAGGTGGGTGCAAAAAAAGTGAAAAAAGTAAACATATACTCGAATTTTGTATGGTTTTGTCAACTTACTTGACAAAAAAAGACGAAATTATTGTTCGCCTTTCTGATTTCTTTTTGAATTATTTTTATTTTTCGTAGTACTTTGATTATTAGTTATATCAACGTCTCCAGATTGAATTTTTTGTTTAGAACATACCATTAAATAACAATCGTGAAACTCTCCTTCATGACGACGATGATGCGGTAACACTCTATATGTCTGAAAACCGCATTTTTCATAACAAGAAATATCTCTTTTATTTTCTATTAAAGGATCCACTACTAATAAATCTACATCATGGGAAAATAAATAATCTCGTAACATACTCATATAACGTACACCATAATCTCTACGAAAATATTTTGGAATACCAATAAAATAGTCAACACCATAGACTATAGTTTCCAATCCAAAATTAAATTTATTTAATTCATCACGGGTTAATGGATAATATTGCAAATAACCAATTGCTTCTTTTCCCTTTTCTAAAATAAACCTTGCCACATTTTTCTGATTATAATATTGTTTCTGAATCAATTTTTCATCGTATTGTACATCACGTCCATCATGATATTCTAATACCTTTTCGTCAGTTAACCAAGTCATTAAATAATGCATATCTGCCTTCGTTAACGGGCGAATCAAAAAATCTTTATCAGCAATTTTTATTTTATCGTTTTTTACATTAGGACCATCAGGAATAAGAATAGGTTTTGTAGATCGTTTTTGCATTTTTCCAAGAATCATATGAACCATAATTAAAATAGAAACAGCTGAAAAAAGAAGATATAATGGTAAAAAATAAACTTGAAAGAATGTTGTAATTTTTTCTCCCAAAAAAGTTGATTCAAAAAATGTAATAACTTCTTGATGAGATAGTATTTTAGCAATACAATATGTTCCTAAAAACGGAAATACAATAGTAAAAAATACGATGAGTAAACATGTAATTGTTTTGAAAAATGATTTCAAATATAAAATATCTAGTGATTTCAACAAAACAATAAAACATAAAAATAACAATATTAAAAATAAAACAAAATAAATAACACCAATCATTCTTTTTCCCTCTTTCCGACATAATCATTTGCGATAGAAACATATACTTCTAAAGGAATTTGCTCAGCTCTATCTTGTAAACAAAAACCATAAGACCTAAATAATTGTTCTAGAATCTCTAAATCATATTGCTTTAAATTATTTCTTAAGTTCTTTCGTTTCTGTTTAAAACAATCTCTTACAAATTGAAAGAAAAATTTTTCATCTATCAATGTTAGACGATCCTTTTTACGAACGAATTCCACAACAATACTATCTACATTTGGTTTTGGTAAAAATACATTTCTACTTACATCTAACAATTTATGTACTTCAAAATAATAATCTAAAAATACTGTAAAAGAGCCATAATCACGTGTTCCTGGACTCGCTTTTAAACGGTCTCCAACTTCTTTTTGAACCATAATAACAACTTTATTTACTGGCAAATCATCTTCTATAACTTTCATAATGATTGGTGTTGTAATATAATATGGCAAATTTCCAATGACATATAGTTTAGAATATTGATATTTTTTGATATCTTGTATTGGATTACTTTTTAAAAAATCATCATAAATAATATCAACATTATCATAATCACTTAAGTTTTCTTCTAGAATTGGTTGTAAAGTTTGATCAATTTCATAACATAACACTTGTTTCGCATACTGCGCTAATGCAACGGTTAATGAACCTGCCCCTGGACCAATTTCAATCACAAGCGTTTCTTGATCAATATCACAAGAAGTAATGATCTTTTGAATTATATTTTTATCAACAATAAAATTTTGACCATAATTCTTTTTAAAATGAAATTGATGTTCGTTTAAATTTTTTTGCATCTTATTTGGTGAATATTCCATACTATATCTCCTCTTGTTTTTTATTATAACGGAATTATTTCTACGACACAATAAAAATTCAAAAGAAAAAGAGCAAAATGCTCTTAAAATCCATAACGTTTGACAGTAAAATGAATTCCATTTCCACCTGGTGTTGTTGTGTTTCTTGCATCATTCTGCGATGCATATGCTAAATCGATCCATACGGTACGACTATTATTCCAAGCTTTTTGCATACTGCCACCACTATCTAAAACAACACCTAAAAATGGTTCATTCACACCGTTATTAATTTCTATAATTGTTCCACATGGAAATACTGTTCTAGCAGCTGCTAAAATTCTAACACTTCCATATTCATCGTCTTGATAATAAATTCCATCATAAATTAAACTATGTTTTCCACCGTTTTCGGTATGACAAGCTACATTTCCCGTCTTACTACAGCCAACACAATCTGGACCATAACCAGACATTTTTCCAACATAACTTTCTTGCCCACCATTTCCTACTTCAACTACTGCTGGAATCATTTCTTGTACTACAGAAGTAGTTCCATCTGTTTGGGGAACAATTAAGCCATCCTGACCATTAGAAATTACTTTTGTCACACCATTTGGTAGACTTTTTGTATATATCTTTTGCGTTTCATGGGCAATCACTTGATTTTCAATATTTAAATTCATATTTTTTGTCGGATTATCAATTTTCACTTGATGTGTCTGAAATCCGATATTATGAAATAGTGATAATGCAGCAATCATAACTAAACTAAGCCATTTACCCAATAATTGCAGTAAATATACATTCATAACATGTCACCTCAAGATTATTTATAGACTAGTTTTAGTATAGCAAAATTACCTTTTTAAGTCAAATTGAGTACAAGCTGTTTTTGTTGTTGTTTCTAAAACCTTTTCTACACTTATATTTTTAATTTGTGCAATTTTTTCAGCAATATTTATAATTCTAATCGGTTCATTTTCTTTTCCTCGATATGGTTCTGGAGATAAATAAGGACTATCTGTTTCCAATAGCAAATGTTCAAGAGGCATTTCTTTTACCACTTCAACTAGTTTTACACCATTCTTGAAAGTAACAACCCCTCCTATTCCAAAGTAAATACCAAGTTTTAAAAACTCATGTGCCATTTCCACTGAATAACCGTAACAGTGTAATATGACAGGAAAACTACCATCTACCACCTTCTTTAGTATATTATATGTATCTTGTGCTGCATCTCTACTGTGAATGACACAAGGAAGTTGATATTTTTTAGCTAATTGTAATTGTTTTTCAAATAGTTTAATCTGTTGTTCACGATTTTCCTTAGTATAGTGATAATCAAGTCCTATCTCACCAATACCAACAATTTTCTCATCAAAAAGATGAGATTCTAAAAAATTTAAGTTTTCTTCTGTTCCATCATCTATCTCTTCTGGATGAATCCCTATTACTCCATAGACATTTGGAAATTTTTTCACAATTTCTAATGTTTCTTGTATATTCTTTCTATTAGTTGCACTTGTAATCATAAGATTTCCATTCATGTGTGAAACAATTTCCTGTAAATGTTCCAATGTTTTATACTCTTCTAATAATAAATGACAATGTGTATCTACCATAATCTCACTCCTATAAAAAAATATACCACAAACTGGTATATTTTGATACTACTTACTCATGCGTTTTAATATAAACATATCGACACATCGTATAAATAATCACTAGTAAATATAAGACATCTATCAAGTGAAATTCCATTATCACACTGCCTAAAACTAAGA
>CALVQD010000068.1 GCA_944355255.1 uncultured Bacilli bacterium | reverse complement strand
GGATCCTGATTTATTAATGTATGTGGAAGTTGATGGAAAGATTATTGCTGGACTTACTGGAAAAGGAATGGATTTAGAACATAAAAAAATTACCTTGAGTGTTTTAGCAGTAGATCCTGATTATAGGAGAAAAGGATATGCGAAAGATTTAATCAATGAATTTGAAAAGAGATGTATCAAAAAAGGAATTAAACATCTTGATTTAGGTGCTCGTTTTCGCGCTTGTCCGATTTATTTGTCACTTGGTTATCAACCATCTTTGATGGTACAAGTATTTGATTTTGTTTCTGTAGATGATGTTAGAAAAGAAAATCAATTTCATTTAAAAGAAAAAAGTTCATGGCAGTCAGATGTATATGGCTTTATATTTTTTGAAGTTGATGAAGTAAAGGAATCATATATTCAATGGTTTGAACAACATGTGAAAACGGCTCATGCACAGTATATTTTTGAGAAAGATTTATTTTAGGTAAGGTGATAAAATGAAAAAGATGAATGTCATTGTAATTTTTAATTCAAACATGACACAAACATTAATGTGTAAACGAACAAAAGATCCGTATAAAGGAATGTATAATTTAGTAGGTGGAAAGATTGAAAAAGAAAATGATGGATTGAACGAGGCTTATCGAGAACTTTATGAAGAAACAAATATTTCAAAAGATGATGTGACATTAATACATTTTATGAATATTACTTATGTAAAATGGGAAAAAGAATTAGAAGTATATTATGGAAAATTAAATAAAGATGTGGAATTAGTAGAAGAGGTAAATCAATTAGAGTGGGTTTCTATTGATGAGAATGTCTTTGATATAAAGAAATATGCTGGAGAAGGAAATATTGGGCATATTATGGAAGAAATAAAAATTGATATGAAATAATAAGATTATTGCATTAGTAGACAAATGTTTGCAATTATGAGATTGTATGATATAATTCACTTATATAAAGCGTTGATCAAGAGAAGTAAAATTTAACACTGCTAATAGAGAGTCAATGATGGTGGAAATTTGACAGTAAGATATATTTGAATAACACTTGGGAGTGATATATCGAAAATAGAGTAGATATATCCGTATGGATGCGTTAAATCTAATAAGGTGATCTATTTTGTAGATAAATTGGGTGGTACCGCGGAATTAAACAGTGTTTCGTCCCTATTGGGAGTACACTGTTTTAATTTTAGTAAGGAGATGAAATACAAAATGGATTATATTTATTTAAATGAGCTATATGGAAAAGAAAAAGATTATCTAGGAAAACGTATAAAACTAAAGGGATGGATTAGAAATCATAGAAAACAAAAAGATTTTGGTTTTATTCAATTTTCAGATGGAACTTGCTTTAAACAATTACAATTAGTATATGATAATCAATTAAAAAACTTTGAAGAAATTCAAAAATTTCATATATGTAGTGCAATTGAAGTAGAAGGAGAACTTATTGAGTCTGCTGGTCAAGGTCAAGACTATGAATTAAAAGTTAGTAATATTGTATTGCACGGAGACTGTCCAGAAGATTATCCTATTCAACCAAAAAGACATTCAATGGAGTTTTTAAGGGAACAATCTTATTTACGTTTAAGAACAAATACGTTTCAAGCTGTTTTCAGAGTACGTAGCGTAGCGTCAATGGCTATTCATCAGTTTTTCCAAGAAAGAGGCTATATTTATGCACATACTCCAATTCTAACTTCAAGTGATTGCGAGGGTGCTGGAGAAATGTTTCAAGTTACAACACAGAATTTAGATGAAATTGCAAAAACTGGAAAAGTAAATAATGATGATGAATATTTTGGAAAAACGGTTGGATTAACTGTATCTGGACAGTTTGAAGGCGAAGCATTTGCTCAAGCATTTAGTAAAATTTATACATTTGGACCAACATTTAGAGCAGATCCTTCACATACACCTTTACACATTGCAGAATTTTGGCAGATAGAACCAGAGGTGGCATTTTGTGATTTAGAAGGAATTATGGATATTTCAGAAGAAATGATGAAATTTGTAATAAAATATACATTAGAGAAATGTCCAGATGAGTTTGAGTTTTTTGATAAATTTGTAGAAAAAGGATTAATTGATAAATTAAATACTGTTATTAATAGTAAATTTGTAAGAGCAACTTATAAAGAATGTATAGATATTTTAAAAAATGCGAAAGTTAATTTTCAATTTAAACCTGAATATGGGGAAGATTTGGCAAAAGAACATGAGCGATATATTACTGAATACTTTAAATGTCCTGTCTTTATTACATATTGGCCACAAAATGTAAAAAAATGTTTTTATATGAAACAAATGGATGATGGAACTGTTGCTAATGCAGATCTTGAAATGCCTGGTATAGGAGAAACATATGGAATGAGTCAAAGAGAAGATGACTTTGATAAATTGGAAAAAAGAATTGAAGAATTAGGAATGAATAAAGATGATTATATTTGGTATATGAATTTACGAAAGTATGGTACAACGATGCATTCTGGATTTGGAATGGGATTTGAAAGATTAATTATGTATATGACAGGTATTAGTAATATTAGAGATGCCAGTGCATTTCCACGAACTCCTGGAAATTGTTTATATTAAAATAGTAAAATATCAGTCTTAAGACTGGTATTTTTTCTGTCTTGTTAAAAAATAGAAAAAATTGTCAAAAATGTGTTGACAAGATTATTTCAAAGTAGTAATTTTATAGATAATATAATTTTTTGGAGTGAAAGAGGTATTTCTATGAAAACAATAAGCAAACAATTATTGATTTTAAAAGATGGTATCATAAAATCATTCATTTTTTGCATGATTTGTTTTTGCAACCTCTTAAATCACTCTGGCTTAAAAAAAGCATGGCAATAATTCTGTTTCGGATTTGTGTCGTGCTTTTTTTGTATCTTGAGAGGTGATGATAGTGTCCAAATTTGAAAAAGAAATCAAAGTTTTAAATATTGATGTTGAAGAAACGATATCTAAATTGAACGAGATAGGTGCAAAAGATAAAGGAAGAAAATATCAAAAAATATATACTTATGATATACCGACTATCTATTATAGATATTTAGAGATAAAGGATTTGTTAAAAACTGATAATGCATTGTTAATTAATGTTTTAATTGGTAAGTTAAGCGTACTTTTAGATGAATTTGAGGATTTAATTGATAATAATACATTAGATAAAATATGTAATGAAATGAAGTTGAAAGAGATAAATGATTTATTAAGCTTGAAAAATCAGGAAATTCTTGAGAAATTTGAAAGTAGTAAAACATTTAATAATATAATTGAAGAAGCATTGATTAATCCAAATAAGTGGATTAGACTTAGAAAAAGTAATGATAAAGTTGAATTAACAGTGAAACATATTTATCAAAAATCAAAAGATAAAATACAAAAAGTGAAAGAGTATGAAATTGCGGTATCTGATTTTGATGAAACAAATAAAATTCTAACAAGTATTGGAATAATCAGAAGAAATTACCAAGAAAAAATTAGACATAGTTTTCAGTATAAAAATGCTGATATAGAAATTGATATATGGCCTCATCTAGAGCCTTATATGGAAATAGAGTGTGATGATGAAAATACAATTTCGGAAATATTAAAAGAATTACAATTTGAAAACAAAGAAATTGTATCTGTTAATACAGAACAGTTATATAAAAGAAAAAATATAGATGTTTTAAAAATTTCTGATTTAAAATTTTAATTTCTATTAATTGATATAATTTGATAGAAACAACAAGCAACAATTATTGATTTTGAATTTTAGAAGATGAAAATCATGAAATTACAAGATGGATGATATCGTGTTTTGATGATATTACATAGTAGTTATTAAAAAGTGGAGGGATGAAAGAATGGAACAAATGGATAATATGCAGTTAGTGTCTCAAATCGAAATTTCTTTTCATAATTTAATTGATACACTTGGTATAATGTCTAAACATGATAGTTATATGCCAGATAGAGAAAGATTAAATCATTTATTGAATGTAGTGTTAAAATGGAAGAAAAAATTTCAAGTACAACGTAAGTTATCATTCATATCACGTGAAGAACTATTAGAAGTTTATAATAAGCTTGAGGATTTAAAGGAAAAGTATTTGTATGATTCATCATTTGGTGATGAGGTAGAACTATCTGATAAAGCAGTTATTTGGATGTGGGAACTTATGTTATTAAGAAAAAAACAAATAGAAGGGAATGAAATATAGTAATATGAAACAAGAAAAATCGTGCGGTGCAATTGTAGAACTAGACGAGAAAATATTGATTATTCAACAAAAAAAATCAGGAACTTTCGGTTTCCCTAAAGGGCATATGTTGCCAGGTGAAACTGAAACTGAAACTGCAATTAGAGAAGTAAAAGAAGAAACAAATATTGATATTGAAGTTTTTAAAGATAAAAGGTATTCACTGTCATATATACAAAATGGAAATATTAATAAAGAAGTAGTTTATTTCTTAGCGGTTCCAAAAAAAGATTTTAAATTGAGTAAACAAGAAGCTGAAATTTCAAATATTTTTTGGATTGATAAAGAGAAAGTTAGTGATACTTTAACTTATGAAAATTTAAAAAATATTTGGAGTCAAGCATATAAAGATTTAAACTAAATTA
>CALVQD010000067.1 GCA_944355255.1 uncultured Bacilli bacterium | reverse complement strand
CAAAAAAAGAATGGAACAATCCATTCTCTATGATTTTTTTAATAACGGTTTTAAGAACTGACCAGTATAACTTTCTTTTACTTCTGCAACTTCTTCTGGTGTTCCTTCGGCAACAATACATCCCCCTTGATCTCCACCTTCTGGACCTAGATCAATAATATAATCAGCAACTTTAATCACATCTAAGTTATGTTCAATCACAAGTACTGTATCTCCATTATCGACAATACGATTCAAAATAACTAATAGCTTTTTAATATCATCGGTATGTAACCCCGTTGTTGGTTCATCTAAGATAAATAAACTTTTACCAGTCGGTTTCTTTTGTAACTCTTTTGCTAATTTAACACGAGCTGCTTCTCCACCTGATAAAGTAGGCGCACTTTGTCCTAGTTTGATATATCCTAATCCAACATCAATTAACATCTGTAACTTTGTTTTTACTTTTGGAATATTCTCAAAAAATTCCAATGCTTCCTCTACTCTCATTTCTAGTACATCATAAATACTTTTTCCTTTATATTTAATTTCCAATGTCTCACGATTATAACGCGTTCCACCACATACTTCACAAGGAACATATACATCTGGTAAAAAGTGCATTTCAATCTTTTTGACACCGTCTCCCCAACAGGCTTCACAACGTCCACCTTTCACATTAAATGAGAATCTTCCTTTATCATAACCACGCATTTTTGCTTCTTTCGTCTCTGCAAATACTTCACGAATATCATCAAATACACCTGTATAAGTAGCTGGATTAGAACGTGGTGTTCTACCAATTGGAGCTTGTGAAATATCCACAACCTTATCGATATTTTCAAGCCCTTTTACCGACTTATGCTTTCCTGGTTTCTCCTTTGATTTATAAACCGAATTCATCACAACTTTATATAGAATTTCATTTACTAATGTACTTTTCCCACTTCCTGATACTCCAGTCACACAAATAAATTTTCCCAGTGGAAACTTCACATTGATATTCTTTAAATTGTTTTCTTTCGCACCTTTGATTTCTAAATATTTTTTATTTCCTTTTCTTCTTTTTTCCGGAACTGGAATACATAATTCACCAGTTAAATATTTTCCTGTTAAACTATTTGGACTTTTCATTACTTCTTCTGGTGTTCCTTCGGCAACCACTTCTCCACCATGGGTTCCTGCCTTTGGTCCAATATCTACTAAATAATCAGCAGCTAACATCGTATCTGTATCGTGTTCTACAACAATCAAAGTATTCCCTAAATCACGCATTTCTAAAAGAGATTGAATTAATCTTTGATTATCTCTTTGATGAAGTCCAATACTAGGTTCATCTAACACATATAATACTCCAGTCAATTGTGAACCAATTTGTGTTGCTAAACGAATTCTCTGTGCCTCTCCACCACTTAATGTAGAAGCACTACGAGCAAGTGTTAAATACTCTAAACCAACATTGATTAAGAAACTTAATCTAGAAGAAATTTCTTTTAAAATTAAACGAGATATTTCTTCTTGCTCTTTTGTTAATTTTAAATTTTGTAAAAAAGTATTTAAATCGCGTATACTAAGTTCAGTCAATTCATAAATATTTTTTCCACCAATTAATACAGACAATACAGAATCATTTAAACGAGCTCCATGACATTTCGGACAAGGAAGTTCTGTCATATATTGTTCAATCCAATCGCGAATCCATCCGGATTTTGTCTCAATATAGCGTCTTTCTAAATTTGTAATAATTCCTTCAAAATAATCCGTTACTTTTCTTGTATTTCCATTTTTTGCAGTATAGTGAAATTCAATTTTCTCATTTGTTCCATAAAGGATGATATCCATTTCTTTTTTACTTAAATTTTTTACAGGAACATCCATATCAATCCCATAATGACGACAAGTAGTCTCTAAATTAGTATAGTAAAGATTTGTCTTATCACTCACATTTAGTGTAGCAATTGCTCCTTGATTTAAAGACAACTCACGATCTGGAATCACCAAATCTACATCTAATTTATACTTAATTCCAAGTCCTTTACATTCATCACAAGCACCATATGGAGCATTAAAAGAAAACATACGTGGTTCTAGCTCTGGTAAAGAAAAATCACAATCTGGACAAGCATATTTCTCACTCATCACAATCTCTTCTCCACCAATAACATCAATGACTACTTTTCCATGCGCTAATTTGGTTGCCGTTTCAATCGATTCATATAAACGACTGCGAATATCTTCTTTCATAATTAAACGATCAACTACGACATCGATATTATGTTTCTTATTTTTTTCTAAATCGATTTCTTGATCAATTTCATATTCTTCTCCATCGATACGAAGACGTGTATATCCATCTTTTTGTAACTTTTCTAATAAATCCTTTTGGGTTCCCTTTTCTCCATGAACAATCGGTGCAAGTACACGTATCTTTGTTCTCTCTTCCAATTTTAAAATTTGATTTGTCATTTCTTCAATACTCTGACTACTAATTGGTCGATGATGTATTGGACAGTATGGAACTCCAATACGGGCATATAAAAGTCTTAAATAATCATAAATTTCAGTTACCGTTCCAACCGTACTACGAGGATTTTTATTTGTAGTCTTCTGATCAATACTAATCGATGGACTAAGTCCTTCAATACTATCTACATCTGGTTTTTCACTACCACCTAAAAACTGTCTCGCATAAGCGCTTAAACTTTCTACATATCTTCTTTGTCCTTCTGCATAAATCGTATCAAAGGCAAGACTACTCTTTCCACTTCCTGATACTCCAGTCATTACAATTAACTTATCCTTTGGTAATTCTATATTAATATTTTTTAAATTATTTTCTCTTGCACCCTTTATAATAATTTTATCCATCATTTCACCTTCTCATTTGTTACATGTTATTATACCATTTTCTATATTTTTTAAAACATTTTTTTGCCATCTATAGTATAGCAAACAAATGTTTGTAAAGCAAGAAAAAATGAGCTTTCCTCATTTCTACTCTAATTTTTCTTTTTCTTTACAATTTGGAAATCGTCATGACCGAAACAATCCCAATCAAACTCACTTTCTACATTTCCAAAATACAACAATCGACTTACTTCTGTTTGTAATGATTGAATATATACTTCCAACTCTTGTAACTGTTTTACATGCGTAACAATAAAATCAACAAGTAACATTGCATCTGAAACACGTAAATTTCCAAGCTCATCAAACTCAAAGTTTAAATATCTCGCTAATTCATCATAATCTTCTCTTTTATTTTCCTGTAATTGTTTTAAAAACGCGAACAACATAAATATCTCTCGCTTCTCTTTTTCTACTACAGTATAAAAGTATTCTAAAAGATGCAATTTACTTTTGCATTGTTCATAATAAACTGTATTTTGAAAACTACGTCTTGTTAAAAGAATATCTTCTCTTGTCCAATCATCTAAATATTCAATTTTCTTTAAAGCAACTGGTCCGTGAAAAAATTCTGGTGTTGTCAATTCTACCATACGATTTAATTCGTTTTCAAAATCTCTTTTACGAACAGATACTTCCACTCCTTTTACATATAATTTTATTTCATCTACTGTCATATGCAATGTATCTTGAAGCATTTGAAGTACATATTCAACAGGTACATAAAGCTTTTGATCCATAAAAACCTCCAATATTCATATTACTATTATAGCACAAATATAATCATATCCATTCTATTCTAAAAGAAATCAAAAAAACGACTCCAAAAAGTCGTTTTCTATAAAAACTCAAAAGAGTGTCTTTCATTTGGTGCTCGTGGCCGGACTCGAACCGGCATGGTACAAGTACCAATGGATTTTGAGTCCATCGCGTCTACCAATTTCACCACACGAGCAAATAACAAATATATTATAACAAAGTTTATTTTATATTTCAATCTTCCATTTCTTCTTTTTTCAAAAATTAAAAGAGACATCATTCTGATGTCTCTTTTTCTAATCTCGCTTGTTCAATTAATTTTAAATTATTTTTTAGTCGTTCATCTTCTGGATTCATAGAAACAGCAATCATCGCATTTTGATATGATTTATCTAAATCATTTAAATAATAGTAACTAACTGCGAGCAAATCATATGGAGTTTCATTATAACTAAATGGTTCATTGATGTATAATTTGGGATGATTTAAAATTTGTAATGCCTGTGTTACGTAATGAACAACAGATTGGTACTCTTCTAATTTATAACATAACAATCCCATTTCTATATATGGATCTCTTAAATATGGAGCTTCATCAATGGCTTTTTCTAACCACATTTTTGCTTCATCATATCTTTTTAACTGTGTATAACTACGAGCGATAAAACGCATAGAAGCACATCGTTCATCTTTCCATGTTGCTCTTTTTAAGTGTAAATGATGAATTAAAGTATCAATACATTCATTCCATTTTCCATAATACATATATTCACGACCCAAATAATGCATGTTTCGATCATCCTCTGGGTCTTCTTTTACCGATAATTCTAATAATGGTAAATAACTACTTCTCGATTTTTCACGATCAGGGTAGTGATTCAAAGTGATTTCATCTGTCACCACTTTTTTTTCTTCACCAAGTTGATAAGTTAGTATTTCATGAACAGGATGAGTCCATATATACCCTTTTCTTTTATGAATTTTTTCAATATAAAAATTTACTAATGGCTTATTATTTTCATCCAAACTCCAATTGTAATTATATTGTAAGCGGGTAATAGAATCATTCCAAATCTTTTCTAGTTGTTCTCGCCATCCAGATTCAAATACCTCATCTAAATCAGTGCAAACACAAATATCAATATCTTCTGGTACTAAATCTAGTGAAGCATTTCTAGCAACATCAAAACGCCAAGGTTTAATTTCTTTTGTTACTACATGAACACCTCTTTTTTTTAATTTTTCTATAGTATGATCACTAGAACCAGTATCTAAAACATAAATTTCATCTGCTTCTTGCATAGAATCAACCCATCGATCTACAAACTTTTCTTCATTTTTACTAATCGCATAAACGCCAACCTTATATTTATTCATATGATCACTCCATTATGGTCCGGTTGGGCCTGTTGGTCCCGTTGGTCCGGTTGGTCCTGTTGGCCCGGTTGCTCCTGATGCTCCAGTTGCTCCTGATGCTCCAGTTGGTCCGGTTGCTCCGATTGCTCCTGCTGGGCCTGTTGGTCCAGTAACTCCAGTGGCTCCGGTTGGGCCTGATACTCCGGTTGGTCCTGTTGGTCCGGTTGCTCCTGATGGACCTGTTGGTCCAGTAACTCCAGTGGCTCCGGTTGGGCCTGATACTCCAGTCGCTCCAGTTGGTCCAGTTGCTCCTGCTGGGCCTGTCGGTCCAGTAACTCCAGTAGCTCCGGTTGGGCCTGATACTCCAGTTGGACCTGTTGGACCCGTTGGTCCGGTAACTCCAGTCGCACCACTTACACCAGTGGCTCCGGTTGGGCCTTGTGGTATTGTTAAATTTAATACATAATTAGGGGCAACGCCAGTAATACTTGCAGATGCAGTACCACCTGGTGCTCCTGTTGTAACTGTTCCAATTGTCAGTGTTGCAATTCCTCCAGTAGCTCCGGTTGGTCCGGTTGGTCCCGTTGGCCCGGTTGCTCCAGTGGCTCCAGTTGGTCCCGTTGGCCCTGCAACAACACCAGTTCCTTCCCATGTATTCGTATCAGCACTCCATACATATAACTGGTTTCCAACAATATATGCTTGCCCTGGAACTCCTGTTGGATGGGCTGCTAAAAGTTCAGGTAATGTATTATAAAATCCTTGTGCTGCAATTCCTTGTCCGGCAGGTCCGGTTGGCCCTGTCGGTCCAGTTGGTCC
>CALVQD010000066.1 GCA_944355255.1 uncultured Bacilli bacterium | reverse complement strand
ATTTTAAGATGTTTGCTTACATAAATGGCGGAGTAGGAGAGATTTGAACTCTCGCGCCAGTTGCCCGACCTACACCCTTAGCAGGGGCGCCTCTTCAGCCTCTTGAGTACTACTCCAGTGCTACGTCTTTCATTTTACAGGATAAATGATTAATTGTCAATTGCTTTTTGTGAAATTGTGGGTTCGATCATCTTTTTTTGATTTCTCCTATGAATTATATTATAATATATTTATAGAGATACTAGGAGGCATTATATGGCATTTATAGAATTCAAAAATGTGAGAAAAGAATATGTAGGGGCAGTTAGAGTTTTAGCAGTTGATAAGTGTTCTTTTGAGGTTGAAAAAGGAGAACTGGTTGTTATTTTAGGACAAAGTGGAGCAGGGAAAACCACAATATTAAATATGCTTGGGGGAATGGATAATACGACCTCTGGACAGATTATTGTAGATGGAGCAAGAATTGATAAGATGAAGAAAAAAGAACTTGTCTTATATCGTCGTAACGATATTGGCTTTGTATTTCAATTCTATAATTTAATTCCTAATCTGACGGCATTAGAAAATGTAGAACTTGCATGTGAACTTTGTAGCAATGCTCTTGATCCTAAGGTTGTATTAAAACAAGTTGGATTAGAAAAACGAATGCATAATTTTCCAGCACAATTATCAGGTGGAGAACAACAACGTGTTGCGATTGCTCGTGCTATTGCGAAAAATCCGAAGATATTACTGTGTGATGAACCTACTGGAGCCTTAGATTCTAAAACTGGACAAAAGGTTATTGAACTTTTGGAAAATACTTGCCGTAATATGGGAATTACAACGGTCATTATTACTCATAATGCTACGATAGCAGAAATTGCCGATAAAGTAATTCACATTAAAAATGGAACGGTTGATCATGTTGATATTCATAAAACACCAAAAGCTGCGAAAGATATTGTGTGGTGATATTATGTTATTAAAAAATACAATACGAAAAATAAAAAGATCTTTTGGACGTTATGCTTCCTTAATCGTAATTGTTTTTATTGGGATTGCAATATTTACGAGTTTACAATTGTGTACACCAAATATTCGCAGTGTACAACAAGATTATTATGATGATACTAATTTAATGGATTTTAAAATCAATGGGACTTTAGGTCTGACAGATGATGATGTACAACAATTAAAATTATTGGATGGTGCAGATGAAGTTGTTGGAAGTTATTCTAAAGAAGTATTAGATGGTAGTGAAGCGATTAAAGTTCATGCGATAGAAGAGAATATCAATGGATTTTCCCTGATCGATGGAAAGATGCCTAAAACGAATGAAGAATGTTTAGCAGATGCGAATATATATGATGTAGGGGATGTTATTGAAATTACAGAACCGGAGTCTGAAGACGACTTAAAAGTGAAAAAATTTCGTGTTACAGGGACGATTCATTCTCCTTTGTATACAGGTACTAATTATGGAAGTAGTCAAATTGGTGATGGAAAATTATATTCTTATATTTTTGTTTTAAAAGATGTGTTTCAGTATGAGGCATATACAGAAATATATTTAACAATGGATAAAACAACAGATGATATTGTATATTCTAAAACATATAAAAATCATGTTCAAGAATTTGAAAAAGAGATAAAATCAATTCAAGAAGCACAAGAACAACAACGCTATGATGAACTTACAAAAGATATTGTGGAACAGTTGGATCAATTGAAACTGGCAAATGAAAGTATGCCTAATCCAATATACCAACAAAATATCGCATCATTAGAACAGATACTTTCTGATATTGGAGAAAGTAGTTGGCATATTTTTGATCGTTATGATGTTGTGACTTCTTATAAAGTACTAGAAATGCAGTATGATGAAGTACAGATTATTGCCAGTACGATACCATTCTTTTTCTTGATTGTAGTTTTACTTATGACTTCTAATACAATGACACGTATGATTACAGAAGAGAGAAGTGAAATGGGAGCGATGACATCGATTGGTGTATCAAATGGGAAAATAATGAGTCACTATGTATTATATGTATTATCGAGTACTGTTTTAGGAACTATTTTGGGATATTTTTTTGGAAGTGTAGTATTAACACCACTTTTCTATAGTTGCTTCCCAGTTAATATGCCATCCATGCCATATCACTTTAACTATATTTTGTTTTTAATCTTATTTGTTTTAATATCTTCATTGATGTTAGCTGTAACCATTTATTCTTGTCTTAAAGTATTCCGTTTAAAACCAGCTGAATTATTAAGACCACCTTCTCCAAAGAGTGGAAAAAAGATTTTCTTAGAAAAAATACATATTTTATGGAATCGATTATCTTTCTCTTGGAAAATTACAATTCGTAATATTTTTCGATATAAAAAACGCGTATTTATGACTTTAGTTGGAACGGCTGGATGTACTTTCTTAATTATGATTGGTTTTGGAATTCAAGATAGTATTGATGGTGTTGGAGAAAAACAATATACAGATGTATTAAAATACGATAATATGATTGTCTTAAAAAATAATATAACAGAACTTCCTGAAACGCTAAAAACACGATTAGAAGAAAATGTGAAAAATCCTGTTCTATTAAATCAAACGTTCTATCATGTTAATACTACAACAGATAATATGGATGCTTATGTTGTTGTTCCAGAAGAAGATAATCAAAATTTTTATGAATATTTTGCTTTAAAAAGTAATGAAACAGGAAAACAACAAAAATTAAATGAAGAAGAAGTATATGTTACAACACAAATTGCTAGAAGATGTGATATCGAAGCAGGAGATCATATTACTTTAGAAGACAGTGATGGAAATACATATCGTGTTAAAGTAGGAGATATTATTGAAAACTATGTATCTAATTATATTTACATGAGTCGTAGTTTATATGAGAAAACATTTGATACGACATGGCAAGGAAATATGATTGTTTCTTCCAATTTAAAATCACAAGATAAAATTGCTAAAGATCTATTAGATTCTGGTTCAGTATTAAGTGTTCAATTTGCAGATGACTTATTAGAAGATGTCAATCGTGGAATTAGTGGGCTAAACAATGTAATTGTCGTATTAATTTTAATTGCTTCTTTATTAGCATTCTCAGTATTATATAACTTAACTTCTATTAATATTAGTGAACGTATCCGTGAGATTTCTACATTAAAAGTATTGGGATATACTGATCGAGAAACAAGAAGATATATTTATCGAGAAATATTGATGATGGTAGTGGTTGGAATTGCCCTTGGTCTATTGATTACACCGGCAACACATCACTATATTGTGAATTTACTTCAAAATGATGAAACATTATTGTTAGATAAAATTGAAGTTTCTAGTTATATTTATGCTTCTTTGATTACATTTGTTTTTGCTTTGATTATGCAAGGTGTAACCCATTTTAAATTAAAGAAAATAGATATGATTGAAGCATTAAAGTCAGTAGATTAGAAAAGATGAGTTATTCATCTTTTTTTCACAAGAGGAGTAATTTGATGAAATCAAAAAGAAATAGTATAATCATGGCATAAGGAGGGATTTCATGAAATATTGTGATTATTGTAATGAAGCAAATTCAGAAGACTCTATGTATTGTAAAAAATGTGGGCGACCACTTTATGAAGAAGAAAAAGATAAAATAAAAAAAGAAAAGACGAAAAAAGAAAAGAAACAAAAAACAAAGAAAGTAAAAAAAACGAAACCAAAGAAAAAGGTTGTTCGTGAGACTAAAGTTATTGATCAAAGAGAAAAAGGCAGAATGAGTTTCTTTCAAAAATTTATGATGTTTTTCTTATTTTTTCTTTGTGTAGTTAGTATTGGGGCAGCAGCTGTTTTAGGATATCATATTTATCAAACAGAAAATATTACTGTTCCGGATGTGACTGGACTTACTTATGAAGAAGCTGAAATACTTTTACAAGATGTTGGTTTAAATGCAACAAAAGTAGAAATTGTAACAGATGACGAAAGTGAAGTAGGAATTGTTTTAAAACAGCAAAAACGTGGTGGTGCTAAGGTGAGTGAAAATACAGTGATAGAATTATCTATCGGAGTATTGGATACAACCGTAGAAGTACCAGATGTTGAAGGAAAAATATTAGAAGAAGCATTAGAACTTTGTTCTGAAAATGGTGTTACCTATCAAATTATTTATGAAGAATCAGATGAAACACCAAATACAGTATTAAAACAGAGTATTCGTAAAGGTAAGAAAATAGAAAATACAGAAGTATTAGTATTAACTGTTTCTAAAGAAAAAGACCCGGTAGAAGAAACAGAAGAACCAACAGAAACACCAACGGAAACACCGGCTGATGAAGAAGAGATAGAAGGAGAATGAAAATGGAATATGAAGTAAGATATTATTTTCCAAGTGAAAAAAAAGATGAAATTGTTGAGAAATTACGTAAACTAGATTCATTGAGAGAGAAAGAAAGATGTTATGAGAAAACAGTTCAATATGATCATCCAAGTAAAGAAATGAGTTTTTATACAAAAGAGATTGATGGGCGTTTTCGTATTCGTATTACCAAGAGTTCTACAAATGAGAAATGTATGATAAGTTGGAAACGAAGACTTCCTACTACAACCAAAGATAAAGTTAATCAAGAAGAAGAAGTAGAACTAAATATTCGTTACGAAGAATATGAAAACTTGTTATTTTTGATAGAACGGGTTTTAAAAATGAGAAAAGTGGAAAGTTATGAGAGATATCGAACGAATTTTCAAAATGAAGAAATTGAAGTATCAGTAGATGAATATCTGTTTGGAATCGCACTTGAAATTGAAAATAAGAGTAATTCTCTTTCACCACAAGAAACTGTCCAGAAATGGGTGGAATTATTAGGACTTGATTTGAATGATGCTTATCGTTTATCTTGGGATGATAAATATTCAGAGTTATGTCAAGAACAAGGTGTACAACAATATCATCATGTGACATTTGATTTACCTATGCCAAAAGTAAAGTGAAATTAGATATAAGCAATTATATGGGAGAAGCGTAACGCTTCTTTTTTTTCTATGAATATGTTATACTAGACAAGAAAGAGGTGAGAACATGCGCAGAGTAAATGGTTAAAAATTGGCATAAATAAGACAACATTTATGCCTAGAAGGAGTGTATAAATGTTAGAGATAAAAGATTTAAAGATTGAAAATCATGAACAGACCATCTTAGATCAAGTGAGTTTTATCGTACACGATCATGATAAGTTAGCAATTATCGGCGAAGAAGGGGACGGTAAGTCTACTTTATTAAAAGCAATTATGGGTCTTTGTACTTATGCGACTGTAACAGGTACGATTAATACCCATGGAAAACGGTTAGGATATTTAAAACAAACGATGTCGGAACATGATTTTAAGTTGTCAGTTTTTCACTATTTATTTTGTGACATGGATGATTACTATCAAAAAATGGATTTATTTTATCGTATTTGTCAACAATTAGATTGGGATTTAGATATTTTCTCATCACTACAAGTAAAAGATTTATCAGGTGGTGAGAAAGTAAAATTACAGCTATGTCGAATCTTATTAACAGAACCGGATATATTATTACTAGATGAACCAACCAATGATTTAGATCTCGAAACACTTTCTTGGTTAGAACAATTTATCGATAAAGATTCACGTCCTATTTTATTTGTATCTCATGATGAACTTTTTTTAGAACATACTGCGAATTGTATTTTGCACCTAGAACGAATTCATAAAAAAGAAATTCCGAAAGCGACATTTACCAGATGTGATTATTTCACTTATGTTACATCTCGTATGCATATGTTGGAAAAAACTACTCAGGTAGCTCATGCAGAACGAAGAAAACAAAAAAAGCAGGAAGAAAAGTTACAACAGATTATGAATAAAGTAGAATATCAACAAGAGACAATCAGTCGAAGTAATCCTCATGGAGGACGATTGTTAAAGAAAAAGATGAAGAATTTAAAAGCTCAAGAAAGAAAGTTAGAAAATCGTAACATGACGGAAGTACCGGATGTAGAAGAAGCTATTTCCTTTTTCTTTCCAGAAGTGAATATACCGAAAGAGAAAGTGATTTTAAAATTATCGTTAGAAGAATTAAAAGTAGAAGAACATGTATTATCTCATTCGATTGAACTTGAAGTAAGAGGACCTAAACACATTGTGATTACTGGTAAGAATGGTGTTGGTAAAACGACATTACTGAAATATATTGCCCAAGTACTAAAGGATCGCACTGATATTAAAGTTGGATATATGCCTCAAAATTATGATGAAGTGTTATCTGGGTTTGATACTCCTATTTCTTTTCTATTAGAACATCATCCGCAAATTCCTGTTTATCTAGTAAGGAAGTGGATGGGGAATATGAACTTAAAACGAGAAGAAATGATTGGCGATATGACAAAACTAAGTGGTGGTAGTAAAGCGAAGTTATGTTTATTAAAATTAATGGTGGATGATTGTGATGTATTATTGTTAGATGAGCCGACGAGAAATGTCAGTCCACTTTCTAATCCAGTAATTCGAAAAGCATTGAAACAATATCAAGGATGTATTATCAGTGTTTCTCATGATCGGAAATATATTGAAGAAGTTGCGGATACCGTATACTTATTAGAACAAGATGGAATTCATGAAGTTAGTAAGAGATAGACAGTCATTCTGTCTATTTTTCTGTTATAATAAAAGTAGAATGTAGGTGATTTTATGCATTTTTACAATATCATAGAAACATTATCAAGGCAGCATCATATCGTATTATTTGTCGATATGGATGGTGTGATTGCTGCTTATGACTTTGGAAGAAAGTTTGATTTTGATGAGAAAAGACCATTACTTCATCATCTTGATGTATTAGAGAAAATGAGTCATTTAGAACAAGTAGAATTATATATTTTATCGATTAGTCCCAAAGAGGAAAAAAAAAAAAAAAAACAG
>CALVQD010000065.1 GCA_944355255.1 uncultured Bacilli bacterium | reverse complement strand
TAAAAAACACTTAGCATCTGCTAAGTGTTATCATATATTCATTGGATGTTAGAAGCTTCCGCCTCCACCTCCACCTCCAAAACTACCACCGCCAGCTGAGAATCCGCCTCCAAATCCTCCTCCGGATGAATAATTTCCGCTACTTGCAGCACTACGAGCATTGTAAGCAGAAGTGATTGAGCTATTCAATGTACGATTCATAACATGACTAAATATCAACATGTCAGTAAAAGACGGATCATAATAATATCCTGCAACAGGGGTAGCCCCCATCTCATTCATTTTGATTTTCATTGTTTTCTCTAATTCTTTGGCACATCCAAATACATATGCATATACTAAGAACTTCTCCCATAAAATCATATCTGGTAAGTCTTTTGTATCAAATTTACCAAAGTCTTGTAAAAATCTTTTTAAAGCACTCCACTTTTCATATTCTTCTCGTCCAAACTTTGTTTTCTTTTGAATAGAAACAAAATAAATAAGACTTGCAATTCCCACTAAGAAGAAAATAATAGAGAATAAACCAACTTCCATATAAATACATAGGAAACCTAGTACAAAGCCTACAACAGATGTCAGGATTGGTATTCCTTTCAAAGTTTGTGTTTCATAAAAATTTAAACTTTTCGCATGTTGCAATGCAGTCTTTTTGAAAAGTTCAAAATCGCTTATGAAAGATGAGTAAGATTTTGCTTTTTTCTTAAATGCTTCTAATGTTGTTTCTTTTCCGTCTGTCTTTTCTTCAAATACCCAAGTGATTAATTTTTCTTCTTCCTCTAATAAAGGTCTTACATTGTCGTGATAAATGATTTTATAATTTTTCTTATCGATCTTCTCATAACGAATCACTTTATCAGAAATTAAGTTTAACAGTGTTGCAGAAAAAGAATTATTATCTATTTTTCTTTTAAATAAATAATCAACACAAGCAGGTCCATAGTTATTTGGAATATCACGGAAATACTCAATATGTGGAACTTTTAATTCTTTATCGTATTTTAAATAAATTCTATAGACATAAATAATCATAGCAATCACATAGATGATGGCAATTCCACCAAATACAGTATTCAAAGTTTTCATTCTAGCATCTACTATTTCTTTGATTTCATCATATCGTTGTTTTAACGCTGGATATTCTCCTTCTGTTGTATAACTTGCTAAAATGTTTAATTGCTCTTGTGCTTCATTCAAATCACTCGGTCTTTTTGTCGACTCTACTTTATCTAAAGCCATTTTAACAATTTGAAACTGACCATCGATAAATTCTTCACGAAGACGATTTGCTTCTTCTGCTTTTTTTGTTTCGACATTTAATATCATAGGTAATGCGGTTACATTGGTTGTCTTGTTACTAGTTGGAATAGCAGTTAAATCAAATACAAAACGAGTATCAAATGCAGTATTTGGAAATATATCAGATACTGTAAGTTGTATTTCTGTTTTATCAATCAGTTTAATATTTCCATTGAGAGGTCCATGGGCCCATGCTCTTAATTCTGTCTGATTGTTTGGTATATGAATATGTGCTTCATAGTTATGAATACGATTAGATAATTCATTACCCATCAAATTCCAACCTACTTCGGCAATATCCGTATGGCGAATGGCAACATTTTTAACTGTATATTCTAAATAAAAACCAAGGGCTCCACCATTATTTTCATTATACATACGATACGCTTCGCCATTACTTTTCGTTGTTACAATATATTTTCTTTTATCTCCATTGGATGCAGATGATACTTTTTGAAAAGATTTACCCGGTTGATTAATCAGTGAAAAATCATAATCATTAGGAATTTCTACTTCAGCGATACGAGAAAGTTCGATTTTATCTCCATTATAAATATCACTACCTTCAAAAGAACTTTCTGTTCCATCAAAACTTGGAGCATATTCATTCCTATAATTGATGATTCTTTCAAATCCGTTATACTCTCCATTTAATATAATTAATTCTTTTACATTTAAATCTCCATTTTCTAATACTGTAATATCAGAATAGAAATGATCAATCACTGGTGTTTCACTTGCTTTGAATGTTTGAAATCCTGCCAAAAATAAAACACAAGTAAATAAAAATAAATACGTGATTGTCTTAATTTTTTTCATATTTACACTCCTACTTTTAAAAAAGACTTACATATGGTAAGTCTAAAATTTTACGTTTGGTACTTCTTTATCTTTTTCATTTGCTTCAAAGAACTCAGCTTGTTTAAAGTGGAACATTGATGCAATGATATTAGATGGGAACATTTCAATTTTATTATTGAATGACATTACCGTATCATTATAAAATTGTCTTGCATAAGTAATTTTATCTTCTGTTTCTTGTAATGTTCTTTGTAATTCCATAAAATTTGTATTTGCTTTTAAATCTGGATATGCTTCAGCAATTGCAAATAAACGTCCTAATGCTTCAGTAAGAACATTATTTGCTTCCATTTCTGAATGTGCATCGGTTGCTGATACTGCCTGATTTCTAGCAGCAATTACTGCTTCTAATGTATCATTTTCATGAGATGCATATCCTTTTACTGTTTCTACTAAATTGGGAATTAAATCTGCTCTTCTTTTTAATACCACATCTACTTGTGCCCATTGATCTTGAACACGATTTTTTAGTGATACCAATGTATTATATGTTTTCGCAACAAAAGCAATTAGCAATACTACAAGGATAATCACTACAATTAAAATAATCATACCTGTACTCATATTAACCTCCATATCTTGCCTTTAGTATATCATAGTTTATGATTCTTGAAAAGAAGTAATGTATATTTTTTTATTCACTATTCATAATATAGTTGAAAGGATGATATAAATGAATATAGATATTAGAAAAAGTATTTATAAAAACTTTACAGACACAAATGAAAAAGAAATTCGTGATTCCATTGAATCTTCTATTCAAGAACAAGATGAAATTACACTACCTGGATTAGGAGTATTTTTTGAAATTATATGGCAACACAGTGAGGAAAATCTAAAACAGACATTAACAAAGTTATTAGTAAATGAACTATCTCATTAATTTTCCACACAATTTCACATAATTTTCTCTAAAATATATATTATAATATGTTTAAGGAGGAACACAATGAAAAGAAAATGGAAATATCTCTATTTTCTAATTCCAATTATTATTTTAGCAGTGGTTTTAGTAATTGGAATTAGAAATGAACGCAGTGGGTATCGTAAAGTAAATGGAGGATATTTGTATCGCTTTAAAACAGAAGATTATAAAACAGTATATACAGAACAATTTCAAGAAGAACGCGATGAGAAAATTGAAGAAATTAAATCTCTTAGAAGTTATACATTTCAAAATTCTCTCATGATTATCAATCCTTATCAGACAAATACGAATTCTCTTTATGTATACTTTAAAACTACTACTCCTAGTAAATTAAGATATACAATTCACGTAGAAGATAATGATATCAAAGATTATACAAATACGCTTTATAACGAAGGAGAAAATGGCCTTACAACCGAGCATGAGTACTTATTAACTGGTCTAATTCCTGATAAAGTAAATCACATCACGCTTGAGTTATTAAATGAAAATAACGATGTCGTAAAAACAAAATCAATCGACATACAAGCTGGTAGTTTACTAAGTAATAAGAAAGTGAAATTAGAGAAAGAAGATGGAGAAAGTTCTGAAAACCTAGTAAACGGTTTATATGCAGTTCTCGGAAATGACTCGAATAAAACATACTTCTTATGTCTTTATGATAATGATGGAATTATTCGTTCTGAAATTCCATTTACAGGGTATCGTGCAGATAGATTACTATTTCAAGATGGATTATTATATATGAGTGTGGGTATGAATAAAATTGCTGCAATGAATCGTCTCGGTCAAGTAGAAAAGATTTATTCACTTGGTAATTATGAAATGCACCACGATTATATATTTGGAAAAGACAATACGCTACTTGTATTAGCAGATGAAAAAGGAGCAGATACAGTAAAAGATTTAGTACTCTCTCTCGATTTAGAAACAGGTAAAGTAACAGAAGTAATTGATTTAAAAGATTATTTTGGATCTTATAAAGATATGACAGTACTTCCTGAAGATAAAGATCAATTAGATTGGATTCATATTAATGCGATACAATACGACGAAGAAGATGATAGTGTACTTTTAAGTTCAAGAGAAACTTCGACCATTATTAAAATGTCAAATATTTATGAAGAACCAAAAATTGATTATTTAATCGGTTCCGAAGCATTCTGGGAAAATACAGAATACAGTGATTATTTACTAACTCAAATTGGTGATTTTACATTACAAAGTGGACAACACTCTATCACTTTAGAAAAAGATGATAGCTTAGAAGATGGAACTTATTATCTGTATTTTTATAATAACAATTATGGAAAATCAACAACATATCCAAATTTTAACTGGGTAGAAAACTATCCTGGTATTGGTACAAAAAGAAAAGCTGAAGAAGGCGATAATTTCAAATCTCAGTATTATAAATATCTCATCAATGAAAATGAAGGAACTTTTGAACTCGTAGATAGCTTTGACGTAGATTACTCTGGAATTGTTAGTAGTGTACAAGATATTGATGGAAATACAGTTGTCGATTCTGGTATGACTTCTACTTTTACAGAATACGATAAAGATCACAAGTTAATTGCGAAATTCGATGTATTAAATGATACCCTCATTTACCGTGTCTATAAGTATGATTTTATGAATTTCTGGTTTACAAAATAAATCAAGAGTAAATACTCTTGATTTTTTATTTTATGTTGCTTAACTTCATGTTATACATGTCTACATAACTATTTAAAAAAGTATTTTCAATCGTTCTTACCTCTTCTTTGATTTCTTTATGATCTTTATGATAATCACGCGCTAATACTTCCGCATTTAATAAATTTATCTCTTTTCTCGTATTATAATCTAATATTGATAAATCACGATTGGCTTCTATTTGAGCAATATCAATTGTCAATAATAACAACATTTGATCGTATTTATCCTCATCTATTTCGCCATTCACACAAGCAACAGATCGACTTGTCTTATCTGCAATCATTCCCTGGATAAACATATCTCCTTTTTTCATATACTTTTTTAATGAAATTTCTTTATTTTTAAGTCGCCTTGATTCATATAATCCTGCAATAAAGTCTCTTAAATCTTCCGTTGCTTTTTTTTGATTAGATACGTATGTGAAATTTGTTTGTGCAATCATGATTTGACTATTAAACGTACTTAAGTATAATTCTATAAACTGTTGTGATAATGTTTCAAATTCTTCTGTATCCAATTGATATTGCTGAAGTACTTCTTTGATATTTTCTATGTTCGTCTCATCCAACAAACTGTTTTCTACTGACATTTTTGTTTGAATAATAAGTGGTTCTACAATGTTGATTGCTTGATAAATAGCGGTAGAACTACTGAATACAGATAGTGCTTTATGGTAAACAGATTCTATCATAGTTCCAGTTGTAGATGCAATCATACGACTATTTCCTTCATCTTTAACGCCATACATATAAAATTCATGGTTGAAATTGCCTGACTGTTCTAGTTTTACTTCATCTATCTTTCCTTCTCTTGCATCTTGTATCCCTGTAATATAATATATAATATTTTCTAAAAGTGGTGTAATCGTTTTACTTGTTTCTCCATTCATAATGTGTCTACCCCTCTTCTACTCTCTATTATCATTAGTATAGCATACTTTTATATTTTTTCGAAGAAAAAAAGAATTATTCATTCTCCTTTTCTAATGATTGATAATATGAAAAACGTTTTTCAGCAGCTTCTTTATTTTCCTTTAATAATTGTTCTGCTTTTTCAGGATTAACAGTTTTTAACATAACATAACGTGTTTGCATATTTAAATAATCATAATATGTATCAAAATTTACTTGTTTACTATCTAGTGTAAAACCTGTCTTTGGATTTCTTCTAAAAATTGGAAAATATCCACAAGCAGTAGCAAGTTTTTCACTCTCTATTGATTTTGACATACCACCTTTTAAGCCATGAGCAATACATGGAGAATATGCGATGATGATCGATGGTCCTGGATGCTCTACTGCTTCTTTAATAGCACGAATTGTCTGCATTGCATTGGCTCCTAATGAAACAGTTGCGACATAGACATTTGGATACTGCATAGCGATACTTGCTAAATCTTTTTGATATGTTTTCTTTCCTGAAGAGGCAAATGAAGCAATACTTCCTTTTGGACTAGCTTTACTTGCTTGACCTCCAGTATTAGAATATACTTGGCTATCTAATACTAAAATATTTATATTTTCATCACTAGCTAGTACTTGATCGATACCTCCAAAACCAATATCATATGCCCAACCATCTCCTCCAATACAGAAGAAGACACTTGCTTTGATATATGGTAGATATGACTTTAAATAATCTGGAGTATCATTTTTTAGAGTATTATATACTTCTTTTGTAACTGTAACATCGTTTTGATGTTCTATCCATTTCTGATATAAATCAGAATGATCTTCCATATGTGATTCCATTAACGTTTGAATACGACGTTTCATTACTTGATTAGCAACGACCATTCCGAATCCAAATTCAGCATTATCTTCAAATAGAGAACTTGCCCAAGGTATTTGATATGGCATTTCTGGAACACTTCCCCCATAAATGGAAGAACATCCAGTTGCATTAGCAATGACTAATGCTTCACCATATAATTGTGTTAATAATTTAATATATGGAGTTTCTCCACAACCAGCACATGCTCCATGGAATGCGAATTTTGGTTTTTGGAATTGACTGGTTTTAACAGTAAATGGATTTGTTTGTTTCTTTTCTGTTACGTATTGTTCTAAGTAATCATAAATTTCTTGTTCATGATCTTTGGCTTGTGATTGATAAGGACTTGGAATTAGGGCTTTACTTTGACGAAGTCCTGGACAAGTATTCATACAAAGACCACAACCAGTACATTTTTTTATGTTAATGGCAATTGTATAGTACATATCGTCCATTCCTGGACCAATTGCTTTTTTACATCTTCTTTGAATTAATTCTGGTGCTTTTTGATATTCTTCTAGTGTTAATAAATATGGACGGATAACTCCATGAGGACAGACAATACTGCATTGATTACACATGATACAGTTATTCATAATCCAACTTGGAACTGTTTCTGCCATTCCTACGCTTGGTTCTTCCACGCCTGGATGGAAAGTACCATCTTGATATGGAACAAAAGCAGAGGTAGGAAGTTCATTCCCTTTTCTTTTACGAATCATTTCAATAGTTGATAAAGATTCTTGTTCAGTTTCTTTTTCTATAAAAGAAGAAGTATCTAATTCATTTAATACGGCCATCGCATAGTCGATTGCTTTATAATTTTTAGAAATGACTTCATTTCCTTTTTTAGCAAATGTTTTTTCCACATATTCTTTTAAATAAGCATTTTCCTGTTCTGATTCAAAAATCTTTAATACCTTTAAAATAACTGTTGCCATAATCATACTAATTTTATTTTGTAATCCTACTTTTTGCGCTAATTCATAGGCATTTAGATAATAGACTTTTAATTTCTTCTTTTTAATGACAGATTTTGTTTTTTTAGAGAGAAATTCTTTTAATTCAGATTCTGTTTTACTTGTATTGATAAGTACAATTCCATTTTCTTCTAAGTCATCTAATAAATCAAATTCATTAAAATAATAATCTTTGGTTACCACTACCATATCAGGACTTTCTACGTAGTAAGTAGAACGAATTGGTGTTTCACTAAAACGTAAATGAGAAGTTGTAACACCTCCTGATTTTTTAGAATCATATTGAAAGTAACCTTGAACATATTCATCTGTCTTATCGCCTATTAACTTCATAATTGTTTTAGCTGCACTAACCATTCCATCAGAACCATATCCATATATTTTCATTTCTTTGGCTGTTTTAATTTTATAAGTCGAATCTACTGGTAAACTAAGATTTGTCATATCATCGATAATACCAATCGTAAATTCATGATCCAATCCATCCTCTAATGCATCATAAATTGCTTTGATTTGACGTGGTGTTGTATCTTTACTAGATAAACCATATCTACCCCCAACGATATGAATATTCGTGTTAGAAAGAGCTGCTTTTACATCTAAATATAATGGTTCTCCCTCACTACCAGGCTCTTTGGTACGATCTAAAACAGCAATCTTTTCTACCGTTTCTGGTAATACTGCTTTTAAATATTCTATAGAAAAAGGACGATATAAATGGACTTCGATTAACCCTACTTGATATCCTTCTTTATTTAAATCATCAATCGTTTCTTTGATCGTTTCACAAACACTTCCCATTGCAACAATCACAGAAGTTGCATGTTCACTTCCATAATAAGTAAATGGTTGATAATTCGTATGCATTTTTTGATTGATCATTTGCATACATTCGTTGACAATATCAGGAATACGTTCATAATAAATATTTCTCACTTCTGTCGCTTGAAAATAAACATCATCGTTCTGAGCAGTTCCTCTTGTAACTGGATTAGATGGTGTTAAAGCTCTCGCACGGAATCGTTCAATCTCATCAAAATTTACCAAACTCTTAACTTCATCGTCTTCTAACACTTGAATTTTTTCAATTTCATGACTAGTACGGAATCCATCAAAAAAGTGCAAAAACGGAATACTTGCTTTTAATGTTGCTAGATGAGCGATTAAAGCCATATCGGATGCTTGTTGTACAGAAGAAGAAGCAAGATAAGCAAATCCAGTAGCTCTAGCTGCATAAATATCTTGATGGTCTCCAAAGATACTTAAAGCATGAGTCGATAAACTACGAGCCGCAACATGCATAACAAATGGCCACATTTCACCAGCAATTTTATACATGTTTGGTATCATTAAAAGAAGTCCTTGGCTAGCTGTATAAGTACTCGTTAAACAACCTGCTTGTAAAGAACCATGAACCATACCAGCTGCTCCTGCTTCACTTTGCATTTCAACGACTGTCGGAACATCACCAAATATATTTTTTCTCTTTTGTTTTCCCCATTCGTCAATATGTTCTGCCATAGGACTAGATGGAGTAATTGGATAAATACCTGCCACTTCAGTAAAATAATAGCTCATACGAGCACAAGCTTCATTGCCATCTACAGTAATTTGTTTCATAACATCACTCTTTCTATTCAAAATATAATTATTTTCTTTTCTACTTTATTATAACATTTTTCCTTCAATTTTAATATCTGCAAAAGAAAAAATAAGATGTTTGATATTATATCGAACACCTTTTTTATTCTTTATTTAACTCATCTAATATTTTTTTCATTTTAATGCGAATTCTCTGTAATGCATTATCAATTGCCTTTTTATCTTTATCTAAAATAGAAGATATTTCTTGATAAGAAAACTGATTCATTCTTAATGTAAATACTTCATCTTCAAAATCAGTTAACACTTGATGCATTCTTTCAATTAACTGTTCTTCGCTTTCTCTTGAAATCAATATCACTTCTGGATCTGTAGAAGTATCTTTCAAAAATGATTCTACTCCATAAGTCTGATCTGTACTTGTAGTATCAATTGATAGTGATTCATTTAAAATTTTATGTTTTAAACGACGTTGATTAGTAACTAATGATAACATTTTTCTTTCAATACAAGTTCTAGCAAATGTATAAAAACTACTTTCTTTATAATCATTATAATATCTCATTGCTTGATTAAGACCTAATAATCCCTCTTGAATAAAATCATTTAACTCTAATCCAGTATTTGGAACAAGAGCAAAGAATTTTTTAGCAAATTTAACAATCATTGGTTTATATTTCTCATATAAGATTTCTTCTGCATCTTCATTCTTTTCTGCAATATAAGAAAGTAATTCATCATCGTTATAATCTTTATACTTCATGATCCCCCTACTTTCGTTTTGAGATAGCTTCATAAATAATAATTCCTGCAGCAACACTAGCATTCAAACTATTAATTTTTCCATTCATAGGAATCGTGGCAATAAAATCACAGTTTTCTTTTACCAAACGTGCCATGCCATTCCCTTCGTTTCCAATTACAATGGCAGTTTTTCCACGATAGTCAATCTCTTGATAATCTGATCCATCCATATCCGTTCCAACAATCCAAAAACCGTTTTCTTTTAATTCTTTCATCGTTCCTACGAGATTGGTTACTTGCGCTATTTTGACATAATCAAGTGCTCCAACAGATGTACGCATTACTGTACTATTCACATCAACACTTCGATTTTTAGGAAGAATAATTCCATCCACCCCGGCAGCTTCACAAGTTCTTATAATTGCTCCCAAATTATGAGGATCCTCTAAATGATCTAAAATAACTAGTAATGCATTTTCTTTTTTTAGTAATTCATCTAGTGGTGTATATTCATAATCTGGAATACTTAATATAATACCTTGATGATTTCCTTTAGCAAGTTTATCTAATTCAAATTTATCAACAAATTTTATAGGAATATTTCTTTTCTGTAATTCAGAAATAATATTTTTATCTTGAAAATTTCTATAGATATACGCTTTTTTAATTGGTTGACGATTTCTTAATGTTTCTATTGCGACATTTTTTCCATAGATATACATAATGTACCTCCTAATATCCAACTCATAATTTCTTCAATTCTTTTTTGATTGTTTGTTAGTTCTAAATAACCGATTAACGCTTCTAATCCTGTCGCTTGTTTATAAGTAACAATATCTGTGTTTTTAGGACGATGAGCACTCTTATGATTACGAGCACGTTTAACAAGATTGATTTCTTCCTCGGTCAGTAAATTTTGATCTATCATCTCTTTTAATAATTGACTTTGTCCTTTGGCACTGACATATTTAATAGATTCTTTTTGGAGATTTTGAACTTTACCAATGCCTTGTTCTATCAAATATTTTCTCACATATACTTCATAAATACAATCACCTAAGTATGCGAGAACTAAAACATTCATTGAATTTACCATTTCATTCACCTATTTCTTTTAATTTCATAAGATCTTCTAAATCTTTAGAACGATGTAATTGTTTTTTTAAAGCAATGACGTCTGCAACAGAAGCAGTTGGATACCCTTCAATCCAATCAATTTCTTTTGGCCAATACTCTCTAAAAAATTCTATATTTTCTTCTAACTTACAACAACCTTTTTTATACTCTTGTATATGATATTGCTTTTTTAATTCATCATAATACTGTTTCGTTACAACGAGGTCAATATCATGGGAGCACTCTTTTAAATCATGTAAAACTAAAGATGCTCCACTAATAACAACATATTGCGTGACATCTAAATCTAACTTTTTTAAGTTACTGAGTATTTCCTGTTTTGTCAACATATCTATCAAATGTAATTCCTTTTATTTTTCCATCTTTTACATCTTGTAAAATAAGAGCCATCACACGATCATAATCAATCTCGCCCCCGCGCATCATACATCCTCTTCTTTTACCAATTAAATCTAATACTGGAACCAAATCATCTTCCTCATCTATTTCTTCAATTCCATAACGTTCTTTTAATAAATCAGGATAGTAATGATAAAGTGATAATAAAATATGACAAATTACTTCATAAATTGGTAATACCTCTTCTTTAATGGCAGTAAGACCTGCAAGATTAAGAGCAATCGTTTGATCTGTAAATTTTGGCCATAATATTCCTGGAGAATCCAATAGTTCTACTTCATCATTCATACGAATCCAGTCTAGTGTCTTTGTAACACCAGGCTTATTTCCTACATTAACCGCTTTCTTACCTACAAAACGATTAATGAATGTACTCTTACCAACATTTGGTACTCCTACAACAAGAGCTCTAATTTTACGCTTTTTTAATCCCTTTTGCTCTCTTTTTTCACTCCATCCAGAAAGTAAAAGATGTGTTTTATCCATAATTTCTTTCATTGGTAGTTTTCCTGTTAAATCTGCAAGAACAACTTGATACCCCAATGATTCATAATAAGATATCCATTTCTTAGTCTCTTTCATATCACATAAATCTGACTTTGTCATAATCAGTAAACGTGGTCTCATCGATAAAATATCTTCCATGTCTTGAATCTTAGATGAATATGGAATACGTGCATCCACTAACTCATAGATAATATCAATCATATTAATATTTTCTTTGATAAGACGCTTTGTTTTAGCCATGTGTCCAGGGTACCATTGAATTTGCTTGCTAGCATTCATTTTTATCACTTCCTTACACTAAATTTTTTTACTATATTTTTTATGTCTTATAATTTTGGTTATCTTTTTCTCCCCACAGAATTATCTTGCTGATATGT
>CALVQD010000064.1 GCA_944355255.1 uncultured Bacilli bacterium | reverse complement strand
ACATGTTCTGAATGAGTGTATGTTAGTCCACTCTTTTCAAATTTATCTGGTGTGTTGTTTCCTGATACAACACCAAAGTAATCAGCTTCTTTCACATGATCAACATCAGCAATACTCACTGTAAATGATTTCCTCATCTTCATATTTTGTACTGTCTTATGAGTTTCTGTTAAATTTAGTATCACTTGATTTCTATCTAACATCGTACCCCAAGCAGCATTCATCACATCAATACTACCATCTTCATTATAAGTAGCAATCATCAAAACTGGCATTGGAAAAATTGCTTCTGTTGTCTTAATATTTTTTCTCATATGTTCATCCTTTCTCTTTTACAATTTCAATATACTATGAGAAATATATTTTGTAAAGTACAAACAGAAAATCATTGTGTACCATACTATCCAACTTTAGTTTTACTATGCCTCAACTAATTCACCTTCTAATATGTCAATAATTTCTTTTACTGCATGAATTGTATCCTGAAAATTTACATTTTTAGCATAGACTAACTTTTTACGATAATTATCAAATAAATCTTGTAATACAGTACTACTTTTCATAATTTCGAAAGCTTCATGAATGGATTCTATATCAAAGTTCGTATTTCTATGTTTAAATGTCCTTTCAATCGCTTTCACTAATGTTATTTTATTTATTTCATCTATGTGATTATTTACAATCATATACATATCATAAAAATCTTTTGCTCTTGTAGTAGTGATACTCTTACTAATAATACTTTCAAATTTTTCAGCAATAATCGTTTCAAGTGTATAAGCCATAATTTGAAGTGTTTTATCTTCAAATATTGAATGATATTTATATTTGATTTCTCTAGGTGTAATCATATCGCCGGTAGTAATTTCAACAAAAAAATTTGTTCTAATTTGATCAAATGTACCTTTCACATTAATTCTAAATCCACTATAAACATTCTCTAATCTGATATCTTTAATATTCTCAATTTTAAAACAAACATTATCATTTATATCAATAGCCAATATTTCTTCAAAAATATTTTTAATAGAATCTATATTTAATGGTAAACCTTTTAAAGTAGCATCTATATCTTTCGTTGTTCTTAAATCTTCTCCTATAATTGACGAAAGTAACACTCCACCTTTTAAAATAATATAATCTCTATACTTACTTCTTTCCAATCTTTCTAATAAGTGTTCAAAGAAAAACATTTGGTGAAGATGTAATGAAACAGTATCACTTCCTTTGGCACGTTTTTTAATCATTGCATTCAATTTATCACTATTCACTACAAAATCACCTGCATAATTTCTGCCACTTCTTGTTCAATATTCATTTTTTGAGAATATTTAACCAATTTCAATATATCTCTATCTTTTTTTTCAGCATACCATTTTAAAGCTTTCGTATAGATTTCTTTATCCATATGTTTATTATCTTTAATAATATCACAAATCGTTCTTTCAACATCATAACATTTCACAGGTAAATCATTCATCGTTTTAATATCAGTCATACCCAAATTAAAAATATCATCTTTTACATACCTTAAAGAAACATGTTCGTTATTTAATAAACTTCCACTATAATTATATGGAACAGTAATATCATAAACTAACGGAATTCTATCAGACATATTATGTAAAAATAAAGCAGTCGCATGAGAGTAACACATATGCTTACTACTTTTAGATAAAATATAAAAATGATCAATGGGATATTCAGGAAGTTTATAAATACCAACCCCAACTCTTTCTAATTTATTATCAGTTACTAAATTGCTTAAAAAAGTGCTATTAACCTCTAAACTTTCTGCCTCTTTGGTAGTAATATAGCCGTGATTTTCTTTTGCATAATTTAAAATCTTGTCATAATTATTCATATTCATCATTTCCTTTTTCTAGGAAAATTATAACATTATTCCTTAAAAAAATCAATCTATTATATGTTTTAACTTATCATAATATATTTTAGATTAAATAAAAAGTCAACAAATCTTCGCTGACTTTTGTAACACTATTATCGATATTCTTAATGATTATGAAATAAAAATCTGACATGTAATATCTGGATCTAATAACTCAGAAAACTTCTTTCCATCTTCTTTTGTTCCAACAATACTGCCATAATGAATCGGAACTGCAATCTTTGGATGAACCTGATTGACAAGACTAGCAGCTTCTCCATAAGTCATCGTATAAGTACCACCTACTGGTACAAAAGTAACATCACATCTTACTTGTAAATTTTCTTTTGTGATATCTGTATCTCCAGCAACATAATAAACAGTTCCATCTAATGTGATCAAATATCCAACCCAACCGTATTCTTTCTTATGAAAGGCTTTATTCGTATTATAGGCAGGAATCGTATGTACCTCAATTCCTTTTATTTGATAAGTTTGATTTGGTTCCACCAGAACAATCTGTTCTATCTGAAAACCATGATTTAATAACTTTTCTTTTAAATCTATTGGAGCAACAACTATTGTATCCTCTTTTACTACCCGGTCAATATCTTCTTCTGAATAGTGATCATAATGATCATGAGTAATCAAGAGAATATCTGCATCATTGTAATCATGATTGATTTGGAAAGGGTCAAAATAAATCGTCCTATCTTTTTTTATACGAATACTACTATGGCATAACACTTGAATTCCTTCTAACATACATAATTCCCCTATCTATACTTTTATTATACAACAAAAAACAGTAAGACGATCATTCAAAGTACAAAATCATACAATCAGTTATTTTTGACAATCACAAAAAATATTTTATCTCTTACCTGTAAACTTTATCAATACATTTCCCATTTACATCATAAATAGCAACTCCTAAGATATCTTGTATCTCTTCTAAATATCTATTCAGTAAATCTTTTGTCGAAATAAAATTGGGTATATCTTCTTCATCTATAATAGGATAACTCTTTGCAAAGCCAATCATAAAACCATCTACTGTTTTACAATATTCTCCGACTCTATAGTTATCCGGATAAAGATAAACGATTCTATATCCACTTTCATAATCTTTGCCAAAATTATTATGTTGCAAATCACTTCTATTTACGATCATAAAACTCTACTCCTAACTATATCAACTATACTGTATCTCATCTTTATTCTATTCTTAAATTTTTTAACTCATGCGATAATGACCAACAATATCATCTCTGATTTCTAATATATCTTCTTCATAATCACTTTGATAATCACTCGTATGATGAATGACAAAAGGAATCCCTTTTTGATCTCTCTTATCTGATATCATTCCTATATGATTTTCAAAGACAACGATATCTCCACCTTGCCACTCTTCTATTTTGGTAATATCCATTGTAAGACGAATGGTATGATGTTCAAAATATACTTTTAAATTATGAACTCTCCGAAAGTCGATATCTTTGTCAATGATATCAATATCATAGTCATCTGGATGTGCCAGAATATCTTCGTAGACCAATTCTCTTAAATCATAACCAGCACCTTTTAATCCAAAAGCAACGACATCGGTACATACTCCATATTCATCATCCGGATACCCACCAACATAGTATTCACTTTTATATTTTGGCTTCGTTGCGATATACTCTTTTACATTATTTAAAATATCAGTCTGATCATCTATCCCATCCTCATCTTGATCCATCTTACATTGATAAGTTGGAATAGAAAATTGTTCATTACTATATTTTTTATGAGGAATATAGTTATAACGATACAGAAGAAAAACAATGCCAAAGAGAAACAACTCAATCAAAAGAAATACAATAAGACATATCAAAAATACTTTTTTTGTGATTTGAAACTTCTTTTTCAAAACAAACAAGACAATGAGAAAAAGAATGAAAGCACTAAGGAGCAAAAATATCATCCAACCAATTTCACGCATTTGTTTTCCCTCTTTCTATTTCTCTTCTAATGGAAATGTCAGGATGATTTGCAAATCATCTTGTTTCTTTTGGGCAGAAATATGACCACCTAGTTGTTCTACAAACTCTTTTGCAATCGCCAGACCCAATCCTGTATTCCCTCTTGTTCTAGAAATATCAATTGTATAAAATTCATCAAATATTTTATCGACATCTAATCCAGGATATAATAACTCATTTTGAAATAATATTGTCATCTCTTTTCCCGTTTTTACTTTAATTTCTAAATCTCCTCTACTATGTTTATAAGCATTACGAATGAGATTATCAAAGACTCTTAGTAACATAGTTTCATTCGAAATCATAGAGATTTTTCTTTTAGAAGTATGAAATTGAATCATTCGCTTTGCACTCGAGAAATCTTCATAATGGTTCGAAATCGATTTTTCTAAAACCGCAACCACATTAATTACATCCATTTGAATATTTCCTTCATCTGAGATAATTTTCGCAAATTCAAAGAAAGAATCAATTAATTCTGATAATCTTTGTAATCTTTCTTCTATAATTTTCAAGTTTTTTAATTTTTCTTCTTCTGAGCAATCGCTTTTTTGTAAAATATCAATATAACCTAGCGCAGAAGTGAGTGGTGTTCTAAGATCATGAGAAATATTACGTATCATCTTCGTAAATTGCTGATTTTGATGTTCTACCATACTTTCTTTTTGTTTCACAAAAGCGATCTGTTGATTGATCGTTTGGACAAGCTTTTTGATTTCTTTTGATGAAAATTCTGTATGCATAACACCATTCGTATTTTCTTTTAAGATAATACTTAATTCTTTTCGTAATCTTTTTAATTCTCTTTGCATGAAAAAAAGATAGCAAACTAGGACAAAAAGAATCACACATAATATGATCACAATTAGTCCCATACGCTCACTACCTCTCTATTTAACTTCTGCCTTTTTGAAAGAATAATATCCAATCAAGTTAAAGATAACAATATAACTAAAAGCAAGAATCAATGTTTGTATTAGATAAGTTGTTGTTGGATTTGATACTAAATTCATTAATACATATTGAAATTCATAAAAAAGAATCTTATCTACATCGAATTCAAATATTGTAGCTATTCCCATGATAATCATTTGAACTACCATAATAAATGGAAGTGTAATCGCATTAAATGTAGCAGTTCTACGGAATAAAAATCCAATACAAACTAACAAACTTATTATACCATACATCATTGGTAATTGCAGTAATGTCAGTTTTGTAATTTCTAAAATTCCTGATGAAAAATTGCTTCCATTCATGATGAGATTGATAAGATAACTACCATAATTATTGATGAGAATGAGACCGGTACATAGTAAAAGACAAGTAAATAATTTCGCAAAGTAATATTTCTTTCTCGAGATTGCTGAAGATAATGTGTTTTTGACAGTAGAATTTGATAAATCAGTAACAAGAACAATGACAACCACAACAATAAAGAAATAATATAAATTCGCATTGGCGCCCATCTGGGCCTTATCTACCGGAAAAGAACCTGTTTCTTTCATAATCTCTCTTGTTTCTTGTAGGGAATTCGTATCATTAATCTTATCTATCGTTTCTTGATCTTGCATACTGTTTTCTGTCGCATAGCCCGTTTGTACACCAATTCTTCCTGGTGACATCTCATAACAACTAATGGTAGCCAGAATGAGTATCACAAGCACACAAATATAAAGTGCTTTCCCTTTGAATACACGATACAAATCTGCTTTGATCATATTAAGCATGTTCTTCACCACCTTTAATTAAAGTATCAAAATACTCTTCTAATGAAATACCTGATTCATAGATTGCCATCACATCAACATCATTTTTAGACAGTATTTTATTTACTTTTGCCACTTGATTTAAATAATCATAAAGTCGAATCTCCTGTTCATCAATCACTTTATAATTCGTTGTATGTAACTCTTTTTCTAAAATTACTGCTGCTTTTTTAGTATCTAATACTTTGATGACAATACATTTACTACACTCTAAATCCAATTCTTCTTTTGTTAGTTCTTTCAAAACACGACCTTGTTCAATAAAACAAAAACGATTCGCAAGTAAATATAATTCCGATAAAATATGACTAGAAATTAAAATGGTAATATTATGTTCTTCATTTAATTTTTTAAAGGTATCTCGTAGTTCTTTAATTCCAATCGGATCTAACCCATTAATCGGTTCATCTAAAATGATAAAATCAGGATGATCTAATATCGCAAGAGCGATTCCTAATCTCTGTTTCATTCCCAGTGAGAAATTCTTAAATTTCTTGTTTTTTTGTTTTGTTAAATCGACTAACTCTAGTGCTTTATCAATTTGTCCTTTATCGACAATCCCCTTTTGTATCGCATAGTACTCCAAGTTTTGATAAGCTGTTAGCTTCCCAAAAAAAGCAGGATTTTCAATTAAACATCCAATTCTACGTTTTGTTTCTGTCACATCTTCTTCTTGTTTTCCAAATAGTTCAAAAGACCCTTCTGTTTTTGGTGTTAGTGTCGTAATCACTTTCATCAGTGTTGTTTTACCAGCCCCATTACGCCCAATTAAACCATAAATATCTCCACGATGAATGGTAATATTTACGTGATCAAGAGCTGTAAAATTTTTATATTTTTTGGTTAAATTATGTGTTTGTAATACAACTTCTTTCATTTAAATCTCCCTTTCCTTTTTCATTATACAAAAAAAGTGTTAAAAAAATCTTAACACAATTCTTAAATTTCTCTTAATTTTTTAATTGATATCCAATACTCCAAATTGTCTTAATGTATTCTTTGTTTGGATTGGCTTTTTTTAATTTATTTCTAATTTTACTAATATGAACATTTAATGTATTCTCATCTGCAGAATCCATGGTGTTCCAAACTGTATCAAAGATCATACTTTTGGTAACAACTTGATGATGATTTCTCATCAATAATTCTAAAATATCAAATTCTATTTTTGATAAATTAAGATCGACATGATTACAAAGTACTTGGTGTGTTTTCCTATTCAGTGATAGATCATCCACTTGAACGATGTCTTCATCCTCTTTCTGATTGTTTCTGAGATGTACCTTAATACGAGCCAATAATTCATCATTAGAAAATGGCTTTGTCACATAATCATCTGCCCCTAATTCAAATAAATTTAATTTTTTATCCAAATCACTTAATGCACTTGCGACAATGACTGGAACATCATGGATGTCTTTTAATTCACGAATAATTTCCTCTCCAGATTTTCCTGGTAACATTAAATCCAAAATCATCAAATCTACTTCTTGATTATGAACCAACAATGCTTCTGTACCAGAATAAGCACTTATCGTTGCATAACCATTCTGTTTCAATAACGTTTTTAACATTGCATGAATATTTTGATCGTCTTCGATGATTAGTATCGTTTTCATAATTAGGCTCCTTTATAAAAATAATTGTTTTCTTTTAAGTAATTGATATTTTCTTTGACCCAAGGGTTATTTGCGACAATTTTATTTATTTTCATAACAATGTTCACTGAATTTGTCTGAATTCTCATTTCATTTTCCAAGATTCCTTGTTTCATCCGAAAAGAAATCACATCTTCCCAAGGGATCAATAGATGAGATGCAATCTTCCAATCTCCGGTAACTGGAAAAAAATCAACCCCTTTTTCTTGAAATCCAAATAAATAAGCAGTTGCTTGTTCAAATGCAAGAATATTTCCAATTCCCGTTGGTAATACCCATTTTATTTTTGATTTGGTATGACCAACTAGTATATTTTGATGATAAGAATATTGATATTTTTCTAATTCCGTTTTTACATGATCTAAATTTAGCATATTCTCCTCCTCGATTATGATTGATAAAAATGATGATTTTGAATCAAATATTCGTTATTTTCTTTGATCCATGAATTCATTGCTTTCTTCTTGACGAGTTTCATCACCATTTTTTGATCTTGTAGTTGTATTTGTATTTCATCTTCTAATAACCCTTTTTTAAATTGAAAATGATCCATATCATTCCAAGCCAGAAAAGATCTTCCTATCGCACGATAGTTTTGATTCATATCCAATGGAAAAAAAGAAATTCCCGATTCATCAAAATAAACAAAGAATGGTTGAAATTGATCAAATGATGTGACTGTTAATCCAGGTAATGGTAATATCCAATTCATTTTCACTTTTGGATGTCCAAATGTGATTGCTTTTTCATTTTTTAATTGATAGTTTTGAAGTACTTCTTGTACTTGTTCTTCTAACATAGTTTGCCTCATTTCTCCTATGGTTTTATAACTTCATTATATCATCTCTTAAAAAATAATAAAAGAAAAAACTAGACGGTTTGAATCTAGTTTTCTATGCTTAGTGGTA
>CALVQD010000063.1 GCA_944355255.1 uncultured Bacilli bacterium | reverse complement strand
CAATTCTTTTAATATCAGGAAGTAGCGGCCCATCTCCAGCAATTAAAAATAACACATCTTTCTTTACTTCTACTGTTTTCTTAATAATTTTCATCAATAAGAATGGACGCTTTTGATAATCAATACGGGCAATCAAAGAAATAATCGTACGATTTGATGGAATATGATATTTTTCCTGTAATGACTTTCTATCATATTTTTCAGGATTAAACTTATCCGCATCGACTCCAATGTAAACAGTTCCTACTGATTCTGGATTTCGCTTAAAGTAATCAACCAAAATACGTTCACTGTTTTGATTACAAAATAACGTTTTATCAATCACAGAACCAACGCCTGCAGAATCCCTTGAATATCCCCCATTACGATTATACCATTCTTCCATATGAATATAATCCATAATCGGCATAGATGGATATTTCGCACGAATATATGGTAACATCGCATATCCACTCTGACTATTGGTATTCAATACTAAATCAATCTTTCTCGATTCAATAATATAGTTAATAAATGCTAACCAATCTTTACGATCTATAAAACTAGATAAATCAAATACATCATCACATAATTCACTATATTGCTGACGCCATGCATATTCTGTTGGTTGCATAGATAACACAGTAAATCGATACTTCTCTTTATCTACCAAACGAATCAAATCTAAATTGAATTTATCCGCTCCTCCTAATACCATCCAAGGAATGATAATTAAGATATTCTTCTTGTCATCTTTTTTATATTTTGGAACAATAACAGTATCTATATTTTCACGTATCGTATCCCAATTATAATCATCTTTTGGATATTCAATAGCTTTCACTTTATCTTTTACTTCCAAAGCATATTTTTTTACCATAGATAAATTATCTTTATGATTTTTTCTGGCACTATTCAATTGCCCGCCAGAGGCTCTACGATACCAAAATCCATAATAGCTCATATGAATTGGAAATTTCTTTTGAGCAATTAACTTTAACCAGAAAATCCAATCTTCATATAATGCTCTTCCTTCTAATTCATATCCTCCAACTGCAAGATAATCTTCTTTTTTGATTAAAGCATGAGATACTAAAATATTTTCGTATTTCATACGATCGCTAGAAAAATTTTTATTCCATGTATTATTTTCTTCACCAAAATTGATATTATCAGAATAACACCAACTCGCTTCTGGATGAGTATTCATAGAAAAATAAGAAGTCTCTAAAAAGGTAGGATCCATCAAATCATCATCATCAATTAATACGATGTATTTCGTCTTTTTACTAGAGTGTTCCACACCATAATCACGAGCCTTAGCAGGTCCTGCATTTTTCTTATGCAACACTTGAATACGAGTATCCATCTTTTCAAGTTCTTCAAAATACTTTAAACTTGTCTCATCCGTAGACTCATCATCTACAATTAACCATTCAAAATATGGATAAGTTTGATTTAAAATACAATTTGCTAATTGAAAAATTTTATCGCTTGGATTCCAAGCAGGAGTCACAATACTAATCACTGGATCGTGTTTTTCAAATTTTCTTGATGGTCGTAATGTTCGACCAGGTTCTAAACGATAATCGATATTTGCCATAAAACACTTCCTAACTACAAACTTTTAAATATTCTTCCACAACTTCTTCTGTACTTCCGTCCATACGAATACGTCCATTAGATAGCCAAACTGCACGATCACAGAATTTCTTGACAGCACTCATACTATGTGTTACAAAAACCATTGTCTTTCCCTCTTTTTTGAGTTCCATCATCTTCTCATAACAACGTTCTTGAAAATGCTGATCTCCTACAGCTAAAATTTCATCGATTAAAAGAATTTCCGCATCGACATTAATGGCAATAGAAAATGCAAGTCTCATATACATTCCAGAAGAATAAGTACGTACTGGATTATCTATGTATTCACCCAATTCAGAAAAAGCAATAATATCATCTAATCTTTCATCAATTTCTTTTTTGGATAACCCAAAAATAGAAGCATTAAAATAAATATTTTCACGCCCAGAAAAATCCGGATGAAATCCAGCTCCTAATTCCAATAACGATACTAACTTTCCATAAGTTTTAATTGTACCCTTATCTGGATATATAATTTGTGTCATTAACTTTAATAGAGTACTCTTTCCACTTCCATTTACTCCAACTAGGGCAACCGTTTCCCCTCTTTTAATTGTTAACGTAATATCACTCAGTACTTCTCTTACCTCATGACGATTACGATTCCAAAAGAGAATTCTCTCTTTTAAGGTATTGGCTTTATCATAATAAACCTTAAAGGATTTATCTACATCATTCACTTCAATGGCGATGTCATTATTCTTATCTTTCTTCTTTAGCATCTTAACACTCCATTTCCTTTTTTATTATAACATAATGCCCGTTAGAAACCAAATAAATCACTGAAAAATCAATGATTTATTTTTTCCCTTCCACTAAATTTTCAAAAATTTCTTTCATCTGTTGGTTAAATTCTTGAGGATCAAAAGGCTTTTGAATTACAAAACTATGATCTAAAAACTGTTTCATCCCACGGTAAATCGCACTAGCATTATTTTCAACAACAATTCCATACTTGTTTTCAATCTCTCGATAATCAGATACTGCCGTTGTAACAATTGGTTTATTTAAGGTCATAGCTTCGACAAAGACAACTGGATAACCTTCGTATTTAGAACTAAGTAATACCGCATCTGATAATCTATAATATGGATATGGATTTTTTTGTTTTCCCAAAAATAGAATCACATCATCTAATTGTAATGCTTTTACTTGTTCCATATATTTCTTGTGATTCACACCATCTCCAACAAACCATACTTGAAATTGATAACCCTCTCGTTTTAAACGATCACAAGCATCAATAATACGTGATAAACGCTTTTGATGTTCTTCATGACGACCAACATTTACAAAAGTAATCCCATTCTTTTTAATAGAAATTTCTTCTTCAGACTCTTTTCTAATTGTTTGATAATCAATGATATTATTACATACAATGGAACGCTTTTGATACTGTGGAAAATACTTTAACATTGTATTCATATTATCATAAGAAACATATACGTGATGTTGAAACTTTCTCATTTTAATACGACGAAAAAACTTTTTCATTTCTTTTACATTCTCATTGTACAGTTGATAGTAATTATTATGAATCCACAGTGCATTATGCTTAGAGGCATTTAAAGTAATACATGCGCCTGGAATCGAATAAGTAGCAAAAGAAATCGCAAAATCATACTTATTTTTATGTTCTATTTTCCATTTCCACAAATGAAGACGGTTTTTTATTTTTCTTATCAGTACGTTTTTAGAATGATTTAATTGATACTCGATCACATGAACATGTTTTGGTAATTCTTCTAAGAAGATACCTTCTTTTCTTTCTAATACTAAAGTAATATCGTATTTTTCTTCATCTAATGTGTTTAATAAATTTACTAATGCTTTTTCAATTCCACCTAAAGAAAGGGAATGTGCTGTAAATAATAGTTTCTTTTTCATTTATGATCACCAAATCTTTTCTTAGAAGCAATTTTACCAGGTAAATAGAAACATGTAAATAGAAATTGATTCCATCCAGAAATATATTTTGAAGCTTCTTTAAATGTACGTTTTGTCAAATAAGTAAATAAAATATAGTGCTTAATTAAATAGAAACGACGAGAAAATTTTACCCCTTTCATATTATAATTTAAGGCTTCTTTAAAAAACTCAAAATAGCCATATGGGTTCTTTTTAAATATATTTTTTAATCCTTTCGTATAACCTGTTTCTTGATATTCACAGATCATAATCGGAGTTGTATGAATCAATAAACCCGCTTTTTTCTCGTCCATCTGATAATACATACGTGCTTCTGTACTAAATCTTTCCCCATGTTCCAATTTATATTGAAACTGTTTTCGGTAAGTTGCTTTAAATGTCAGTACCATATCAAAGTCTGCATTTTCACGATAGTGTAAGTCATATAATTTCTTTACTTTTCCATCTAAATGAACTGGTATTTTTTGATTATGTTCTGTCAGTTCCTTCTCATAAATAACACCATATATTTGTTCCTGATCTTTAATTTTCTCATAATCTTCCACAATCATACGAAACACATGAGGCATAAAATAATCATCGTCATCCATTTCAATAACAATATCTCCAGAAATATGTGGTATTAAATGATTTAATGCTGCCATCTTTCCTTGATTTTCCTGTTTATAAAACGTAATGGGAAACGTTGCTTCTTCTTTCCACATTTCAACCAAATCTTCTACAGAAATGGAAGAACCATCATCCATAATCAACCATTCAATATTAGAATAATCAAGGGCATTTTCAAAAATACTATCCTTTAAACGAGGCAGTAAATCTCTCCGATTATAAGTAGACGTTATAATAGATATTTTCATATTAAGCTTCATTCCTTTCACTTCGTTCAAGACACACATAGGAATTAAAACCTTGAACTAAATTTATTTTTCTATATAATAACAGTCTTGAAGGAGTGTGTACTACAAAGCACGGGGGGG
>CALVQD010000062.1 GCA_944355255.1 uncultured Bacilli bacterium | reverse complement strand
ATAATCGAGTATGAAAAGTCCATTCCGTAAATGTACTTTCATCATATATAACTTGAGGGCCATAATACGCTTTTGTTAGTTTCTCATATTCTATAGATAAGGATTCTGCATCAAAATCAGGATGAGACTCCATATATAATTCTAACTCTGTGTATAAAGTTTGTTTAAAAATAGAAGAAAAATAATTTTCAATTGCTTTACTGAAATAGAAACGTTTTTCTTCTTTTGTTTCTGCGATTTGATATAAATAACGATTCAATAAAATTTCATTCACAAGAGGAGCAATTTCACCAACAAAAACAGTACTATTTTCATATAAATAAGGTTGCTCTTGATGCGATAAATAGGCTTGAACCATATGCCCTAATTCATAAGCTAAAATTTTTAAATCCATATAAGTTCCTTCAAAATTCGTAAAAGAATACATATGCCATGAAAAATGAATGACTTGATTTTTCATTTTATCCGTTTCCATACATTTATCAAGTAAAGTATCTACTACATTTAAATACTTTTCTCCTAATGGTTTTAGTGCTTCTCTAACGATTTGTATTGCTTCTTCCATTGTATATTTTTTAGAAATAGGATCATCTAAAGGAACAGACAAGTCATATAAATGAGGATCCGTAACCTCCAATGCTTGTGCTTTTAAACTAAAATACTTTTGAATAACAGGCAAATTGTTATGAACACATTGAATCAAAGTATCCATCATATCTGGCTTTAAATTTTCCACAAATAATTCTTTCTCTAAAAGTGTTGGATACCCTTCTAAATGTGCACTTTCTAATCGTAATGATTTAATCTCATTTAAAATCTCCGCATACTTTTCTGCTTTTTCTTGATATGCCTCACTTACACAGAAGAAAGCTTTTTTTCTAGTTTCACGATCTCTTGCAGAAAGATATTTCTGACAATTCGATGGTGTTAATGTAATCACTCTTCCATCTATTTCTAACGTAGGAAATTCCATATCACGAAGTAATTGATAGTATTCTGTTAGTAATTGCGTAATTCTCTTTTGATTCTCCTTGAACTGATCTTGATCTTTTGTCTTTACTAAATGTTCTTGCATACAAAATAAACGGTCAATACTAAAGTGATACTTTTGATAATCTTTCTCCTTTTTTATCTCTTCTAATACTTCTTCTTTTCCTAAAGAGAGAATCATTTCGTCTATTTTTTCTGTTTCCTCATCCACCACTTCTACGATATCACAACTTTGTTTTCTTGCTTGGTTATCCACATCTTCATAATAACGTAAAAATGCATATACACGTAGAGTATTCGCTCTCTCTTTTAAACTCCATTTTTTATCCAACCAATATAATATAGTTTTCTGATCAGTGATTTGAATATCTTCATGTTGTAATTTTTCTACTTCTTTTTTCACTTGATCCATTTCTTGAAGAAAATCTTTATCCGATAAGAATAAATCATTTAAATTCCAATGCAATTTTGCCATAGTAACCACCTAACTAAATTGTATCAAATTGCTATAGAGAAGTCTAGTAAACAAAAATGTAAATTATTAATAAGCTATATTCTTGAAATGACAAAACAATCAATTCATGTTATAGTAGGATGGAGGTGATTTTATGGCAGTTGGTATTGTTGCAGAGTTTAATCCGTTTCATAATGGGCATTTATATCTCGTTCAAAAAGCAAAAAAGATGTTTCCAAATGAACCACTTGTAATTATATTAGGTGGAAATTTTTTAGAACGTGGAGAAGTCAGTATTTTAAATAAATGGCAGAAGACAGAAATCGCGCTTACTTATGGTGCAGATCTCGTAATAGAACTCCCCTTTCCTTTCGCAACTCAAAGTGCTGACTATTTCGCACATGGATCCATTTCTTTATTAAAAGAATTAAAAGTAGATAAAATTGTCTTTGGAAGTGAAACGAATGATATTGAGATGTTCTCTACTTTTGCAGATATTCAATTAAAACATCCAGAATATCAACAACTTGTTAAACAAGAGATGGACCTAGGAAAAAATTATCCGACTGCTTTATCTAATGCTCTAAAAAAGATTACTGGAAAAGAAATTCGACTACCAAATGACACATTAGCACTTTCTTATATCCGCGAAATTAAAAAACAACATGCGAATATTACTCCTATTTCCATTCAACGAACGAATGATTATCATAATTTATCTCATAATCATATTACAAGTGCGGAAAGTATTCGTAAATTATTATTAGAAAATAAAGATATTACACAATATGTTCCTAATAAAGTAATCATTAAAACACCAATTCTTACAAATGAACAGTACTATCCTTATTTAAAATATCAAATTCTTATTCATTGGAACGAGTTGGAAAAATTTCAAACTGTCGATGAAGGGATGAAAACAAGAATTCAAAAAGCAATTATAAAAGCGGAATCTTATCAAGAACTCATTCAATTATTAAAAACAAAAAGATATACTTATAATCGTATTCAAAGAATGTTGACTCATATTTTATGTAATTTTACAAAAAAAGAAGCAAATGAGATGAAGCAACCTGAATATATTAGAGTTTTAGGATTTTCTGACTTGGGAAAAAAATATTTAAATCAGATAAAAAAGGAATTAACAATTCCTCTTATTACAACATATTCCAAAGGAAATAGTAACATGCTGCTTTTAGAACAAAGAATTACTTCCTGTTACTCATTACCATTTCCTTTAAAAGAACAAAAACAATTATGGGAAGATGAATACAAAAAAGGACCAATTCAAATGTAATTGGTTCTTTATTTTATTACTTTCACTTCAATTCCTAATACACCATATTTATCTTGTTCTTCTTTTGAATAATATTCTTCCATATCTTTAGGATCGACTTTTTCTCCTTCACGATATCCCATCGCAACGGGACTAAAATATTGATATAGTGTTTCAAAGTTATCATATGGATGTAACGCAATGACTTTAACATTTAATTCTTTTCCTGTTGTTCTATCTTCAAATACAATCATATCGCCTACTTTTATTTTACTTCTTTTCTCATCATTTAATCTTAACTCAATTGTTTTACTT
>CALVQD010000061.1 GCA_944355255.1 uncultured Bacilli bacterium | reverse complement strand
TGATGTTTTACTACTAAATATTCAAAGATTGCACTTCTTAAATTCCCAATATGCATAAATCCAGTTGGACTTGGAGCAAAACGTGTTCTTAATTTATCCATTTTTCATCACCAGCTCTATTTTATCACAGAAAACATATTTTACCAATAAAAAACAAGGAACTTTAGCTCCTTGTTTTCTCACTTTCCATTTCTACATTTCCAGAATTCATAGCAAGTGCATTTTTAAACTCATTTATCTTTGCTTCATTTCCAGTATAGAAAATATTCGTAAGTAAATCGATACCTTCCATTCCAAGCATATTAAAATGATCATATTTATGTTCATTTTTTTCTAATGTTGTATTACCAACTAATACAGTTGCTAGTGTATCTGCATATAACGTCATATATGGCGTCATCTCGTGGTCTCTCACTGGACAAATAGATGTTAATGTTAATTGTACCAAATCGTGTTGTAGATCAAAGTTATCACTCCCTGGATTTGTCTTTAAACTACTTGGTACTTTAAAAATATGCTTTGCCCCATCATAAGTAACTTCATCTTTCTCGTTGTAATCATATGTCAATGTGGTAATAAAATCTCTCATTGCTTCGATACGTTCGTTTTTTTGTTCATGAGTAAATTCATCTGGTAAAAGTTTTTCTACTCCTGGTCTTAATCTTTTATCAAATACTTCGACAATCGAATCTTGATAATTTACTGTTTCCATATAATCACCTTAAATCTTATTATATCATGTTCAAAAATTTGTGCAATGATTTTTTTAATTTTTCGTGTAATTTCTATTTTCTGATTTCAAACTCTAACTATTATTTTATATTAGCTTTTATAAAAATAAAAAGATTATTAACTTGTCATTTAAGCTAATAACCTCAAAATGTATTTACTTTCTACAATTCTGATTCTTTTCTTTTCAATCAATAAAAGCAATTGTTTGAAACTGTCTATCTATATTTTCATATATAATTCCAGCTTCACTACCACAAAGTGACATCTCTCATAATACTCTCCTACTATCTACAAATCTATCAATTTTAAAATGATTCTCTTATCTTAAATTTTTAATGTAATTTCTGTTTTCTCATTTAAAATCTCATCGATAATTTGATTTTCACATAAGTCATTGACAATTTTCTCTAATCTTCTAGCTCCATATTCTTCATACTCTGATTTCTTTAGAATTTGATCTTCTAAATCATCTGTAAATTCAATTTGAATATTTTGCTTCTGATATTTTTCTTTTAAATTTTGTAGTTGTTTCTTGATTAATGTTCTCATTACTTCTTCACTTAATGGTTGAAATAAGACAATATCATCGATACGATTTAAAAATGGCATCTGAAAATACTCTTTTAAACGGGTCTGTATCGTTTGTTTTGTCTCACCATGAAATCCTACATGAGTTTCATGAAAACCAATGTTAGAAGTCATTAAAATCATCGTATGGTCAAATCGAATCACACGCCCACGAGAATCTTTGATCTGATGGTCTTCTAAAATTTGTAAAAACAGATTTAATACATCTGGATGCGCTTTCTCAATCTCGTCTAAAATCAATACAGAATGAGGATGATTACGAATCTCTTCAAAGACATTCTTCTGATCTTGATATCCCACATATCCAGGAGGGGCTCCTACTAATTTAGAAACACTATGTGACTCACTATACTCACTCATATCAAGCTTTATCACATTTTCTTTTCCCACTAACAATTCTCCAAATGTACGAGCTAAACAAGTCTTCCCAACTCCTGTCGAACCACAAAACAAAATAGAATATGACTTCTTATTTTCAGCAAACCCTAACTTAATCTTTTTCGCAATATGAATTAACGATTGAATTGCCTCTTCTTCCCCTAAAATACGGTTTGAAAGTGTACTCTCAATATGTTCAATCATCTTCTTATTTTCTTTCAAAATCTCATATACAGGAATCTTCGTTTTATGGTGGATAACTTCTGCTAAATCCTCTTTTGTCACAGTCTTTTTTTCTTTATGATATAATGACAATTCTAATACATTTAAATCATTCATAATTTCATTTTCTTTCGACTTTAACTTCGATGCTTTCTTAAAATCTTGACTTACAATCGCTTCTTTTTTCTCTTCAATAATCTTTTGTAGTTTTTTATGCATTTCATTGTATTTCTTCAACTCTTTACTCTCTTTTAACTTCACTCTGGCACATACTTCATCCAAAATATCAATCGACTTATCTGGCTCATATCTATCATAGATATATTCTCTCGATAACTTTACGATATCACGAATACATGTATCAGGTAAGGTGACACAGTGGTATTTCTCATAAATTGGTTTAATTTTTGTTAAGATATGGATTGTTTCTTCCACACTTGGTTCTTCTACATATACTTTTTGAAATCTTCTTTCTAGTGCACTATCACTTTCGATAAATTTCTTATATTCTTCCATCGTTGTTGCACCAATTAAACGAAGTGTCCCACGAGCCAAGGCTGGTTTTAATATATTAGAAGCATCAATTGCTCCTTCGGCACCACCTGCTCCTACTAACGTATGAATTTCATCAATAAATAAGATAATATCATCATTTTCTTCAATTTCTTTTAAAATTTTACGCATTCTTTCTTCAAACTCACCACGATACTTTGTTCCTGCTACTAAAGTGGCCATATCGACACTAATAATTCGTTTATTTTTTAAAGAAATCGGTACTTCTCCTCTGACAATACGACTACTTAATTCTTCCACAATAGCAGTTTTTCCAACACCAGCAAGCCCAACTAAAATTGGATTATTTTTTTTCTTTCTGGTTAAGATTTCCATTACTCTGCGAATTTCTTGTTCTCTTCCAATGACAGGATCTAATTGTTTGTTTTCTGCTTTTTTATTTAAATCTATCCCAAATTCTTCTAATAGTAATTTTTTATGATTACTTTTCTTATGGGCCTGATTTAATTTATAAGAAAAATCTTGATATAAATCATCAATATCAACATCCATACCAATTAAAATACGGATAGCAACTCCTTCTCCTTCTTCTAATAAACTGGAAAACAAGTGTTCTACCGTCACCACTCCTTGATTGTTTTCTTTGCTATCAACAACCGCTTGTTCTAAGACACGCTTTAAAAGTGGTGTATATAAAAACCACTCACTTTCTTTACTTCCAACCCCTACTACTTTAATTATTTCTTCTTTTACTGCTTCATAAGTTACTTGATAACTTTTTAATTTTTCACTAATCACATTTTTATCATGTAATATTGCGAGTAAAAGATGTTCACTACCGACATAAGGATGTCTTAAATTTTTCATTTCTGCTTTGGCTGCAACTAATATTTTTCTTGTATCTTCTTCAAAATTTCCAAACATAGAATCTCCTTTCACATCCATTCTATGTCTATGATGGAAAATATTTTGTCTTTTTAAACCAAAACTTTAAAAAAGTGAACTTCTTTTATCGACACATTTATCTTTTATCTAAAAATCCATTGGCACAATCTTGATAATATTCTTCAATATTTTTGTACCCTCTCATAATCGTTTCATCCAACTCTTTCATAGATGCTTCTTCTTCTGGTGTAGGTTTTCGGTTGGTTTCGCGAAACATTGCTCGCTGCCTTTCTAAAGAATCAATTGCCTGTTGAATACATTTTGCATACGCTACTAATATCTCATTCATCACACATCTCTCCTTCATAAATAAAAAGGCAGTAGTTGTTATACTACTGCCTAACTAATGACATTATACACATGTTGTTAACCATTGTCAATTACTATTTTGTTAATTTTTTAATTTTTTTACAGTAACAATAGATGCCAAACATTTTTAACATTAAAGATTTAAGTTATAATAAATCCATCTCAAAAATGTATCAGATATCTGCTACATAAATTAAATACAAGAATTCATGATGTCAAAACATATATAATAGTATTGTTCAATCTTGAATCGACATCAGAAGCACTTAAATGTGTTATATTATTTTCTTTCCGGCTTTAATTACTATTCATTAATACTTTCCAATAGAAAATCAACTATTTCCTCATCATGATTATACAATTCATGTTTTCCATCTTTTATAGTTACCAACTTTAAGTTATTTTTACTACAAAAACTTCTAATTTTCTCATAAAGTACTGTCTTATCGGCAGTACCATGGATTACTGAAAGATTATGAAATTTATAGTCTTCAACTTTATCCTCACTTTTTTTAAATTCAATATAAGCATCTTTATATATTTTAATGTTGTTATATAAAGGCATAAATGTATTATCTTCAAAATAGTCTAATAAAAGTCCAGTTTTTTGTTCCATAATTTGGCAAAAATTAATGGCAGGACACATTAACATTGTTCTTTCTATATTTATATCATTCTGCATTAATTTATTTAAAATTACAAATCCACCAAAACTACAACCAAATAGATATATAGGAACTTTATATTCATTTTTTACATACATAATTATTTCATCTAAATAATTTATGCACAAGTTTAAATCAAACAATGAAAAATCTGTCATATCATTTCCATGTCCTGGAAAATCGAATGCTATTATACCAATATTATTATTTAATAATTTATCATAAAATCTAGTGGCCCATGTTTTATTACTTCCTAAACCATGGCAATAAATTATAATTTTATCCATATGATCTTCAGGAATCGCACTAAAAGTATTGATTTTATTATTAACTAAGTAATCAAAATTAACTCTCTTATCATTTTTTGCTTTTTCAACATTTTTTTCGTCCATAGATTCCCCTCTTTTCTATATTGATATCAATTATGGCATAGTCTATTAGAAAATCTCATATCTTTTTTGAACTAATCTCAAAAATAGTTTAACATATTCACCATTATATTCCTTCATATACTAATATAGTTTTTTTGTAATATATAAAATAAACAACTCAGTGATATAAATCGTCTATTTTCTATGCAATTTTCATATCATTAACTAATATTCCTATTTTATTATTTTTTGAAAATTCTTCGGTATCTTACTAGAAAATTGCAACTTCTTATGAGTAACAGGATGAATACACGTAAATAAAGAAGCATGGAGAAGAAGACGATGCATAGGATTTGTTTTAGCACCGTATTTCTTATCACCAACTAAAGGACAACCTAAACTCTTGCATGCGACACGAATTTGATTTTTACGTCCTGTTTCCAACTGAAAACGTACATATGCATACTTTCCATTATCTTCTATTACTTCATAATTCGTAATTGCTTTTTTACCTTCTTTTGCACTCGTCGCATAAACCATATACTGTTCATTTTCTTTTAAATACTGAATAACGGTTCCTTTTCTTTGTTTTGGAATTCCTTCTGTCACCCCAACATATTCTCTTTTTAATACCAATTCATTCCAATGGTCTTGAAACATTCTTTTTAATTTCTGGTTTTTACAAAATAAAATAACTCCAGAAGTATCTTTATCTAAACGATGGACAATAAAAATACGATTGGAAGCTTTCTTTTGTTTTACATAATGGGATACTTCTCGATACAGTGTATTTTCTTCATGTTTATCTGTTCCAACAGTTAATACTCCTGATGGTTTATCAACCACAATGATATCGTTATCTTCATAAAGAATATCTAAAGAAGTGGGAACTTCTTTTTCTTTTAAAGTAATCTTATCCCCTTCTTTTAGTAGATAATTGTACTTTGTTCTTACCTTCCCATTCACTTCTATCACACCATTGGTAAGTAAAGCTTTCCTTTTATGTTTTGAGATGTCTGTCATATTCTTTTCTAAAAAATCTTTTAAAATGCATTCTTCTTTTACAACATATTCTTTTTGCATAATATCTCGTTCCATTCTTTTTCACGAAAGCCAACTAAAATGAATGAATCTGATACCACAATAGGTCTTTTGATTAACATTCCGTGTTGACTTAATATTTCTAATTTTTCATCTTCACTCATGGTATCTAATTTATCTTTTAGGGCAAATTCTTTATATAGATTTCCACTTGTATTAAAATATCTTTTAATAGGATATTGACTTATTTTTAAATATGTTTTTAACTCTTCTTTCGTAGGTGTGTCTTTTGTTATATCACGATCGCGAAATTCAATTTGGTGGTCTTGTAACCATTTTTTTGCTTTTTTACAAGTTGAACACTTTGGATATTCAATCAATTCTATCATCTTATCATCCTTTCTATTTTATGAATTTTTTTTCATCACTCCTCTTTATTCTATCATTTTTAGTTTAAAAATGCTAATAAAAAAGGGTGATCACTCACCCTTATACTTGATCTGTTGATCCAAATCCACCAGCTCTAACACCATCAGAAGTATCTTGATCTGCAATTAAATATTTTTGAAAAAATGCCTGTCCTACTGTATCTCCCTTTTTAATCAATACATCTTCATCTTTTAAATTAATACATTGAATAAAAATATGACCTTCATTATCACAATTATTATAATAATCAGAATCAATTACTCCTACATTATGAGGAAAAGTAATTCCTTGTTTTTTAGGTCCTGAACTTCGTGGGACAATTAATAATACCTCATCACTTTGCATATAGGCTTTTAATCCAGTAGGAATCAAAGTAGGTTTCATTCCTTTTTGAAAGCTAGGTAGTACGATATCTTCTGCTGCTTCAATATCATATGCGGCAGAAAACTTTGTTTTTCTTACTGGTATATGAATCTCTTTATCGTAGTATTCTTTTACAACTTCAAATCCTCTTGTTTTCATATTACACTCCTACTAATTCTTTTGTATCGTCAAATAATACTGTTTTATTTTCCTTTAAAGACTTTTGTACATCGATGACTCTTTGATTCGAAGAGCCACACCATTTTAATCTAAAATCATGAAGTTCATCTTGGTATTGGCCGTCCACTAATACATCGATGTATTTCATCACTTCTTTATCTTTTAGATCACGATCAAATAAGAAACCACTCCAACACCAAATTGTTTTGTTTGGATATTTTTCTTTAAATAGCTTTGCTAATTTTGTCGTTCCTTCGATATTATTTGGGTGCATTGGTTCTCCTCCTAAAATCGATAGACCAACAATAAAATCTTTACTAGCGAGTTCTAATACTTTATCGATAATTTCATCTGTAAATTCTTTTCCTTGTTTAAAATCCCAAGTTTCTGGGTTAAAACAATTTTTACAATGAAAAGCACATCCCTGCATAAAAACAGATACTCTAACGCCTGGGCCGTTAGAGATATCCATTTTTCTTATTTTATTATATCTCATAATTATAAATCAGCATCCTTATTGTCGATATGAATAACTCTCTCTTTAATTTCTTGTGTTCTTCCTTTATTCCAGAAATGTGTTCCAATATATCCACAAGTTCTTCTAGCTACATTTAATTTATCGTGATCTCTATTACCACATTCTGGACAGTACCACTCTAAATCATCATCTAGTAAGATTTCTCCTTCATATCCGCATACTTGACAATAATCTGATTTTGTATTTAATTCTGCATACATAATATTATCATAAATAAATTGAATGACTTCCATAACTGCATCTAAGTTATTTGTTAAGTTAGGAGTTTCAATATAACTAATTGCTCCTCCTGGAGAAAGTGCTTGAAATTCACTCTCTAGTTTTAATTTTGTAAAGGCATCAATTTCTTCAAATACAGGCACATGATAAGAGTTTGTAATATAGTCTCTATCTGTAATTCCCTTAATTTTACCAAAACGTTCTCTTAAACATTTTGCAAACTTATAAGTAGTAGATTCAATTGGTGTTCCATAAACACTATAATCGATATCTTCTTCTTTTTTCCATTTATTACATGCATCATTTAGTCTTCTCATAACTGCAAGTCCAAATTCTTTTCCTTTACCATTATCTGTATGAGAATGACCTGTCATGAATTTAACACATTCATATAATCCTGCATACCCAAGTGAAATTGTAGAATATCCATGGTGTAGTAATTCGTGGATACTTTCTCCTTTTTCTAAACGAGCTAAAGCCCCATGTTGCCACAAGATAGGTGCGACATCACTTGTTACTTTTGATAATCTCTTATGTCTTATTTGAAGTGCTCTATGGCATAATTCCAACCTATCATCCATGATTTTCCAGAATAAATCCATATCTTTATCAGAAGATAATGCAACATCAACTAAGTTAATAGTAACAACTCCTTGGTTAAATCTACCATAGTATTTTCCTTTACCTTCTACATAATTTTTAGCTTTGGCAATATTTCCTAAACTAATTGATCTATCTGGTGTAAGAAATGATCGACATCCCATACAAGGATAACAATCTCCTTCTCCATTTTCGTTTTTCTTTAATTGTTTCATGATCTTTTCAGAAATATAATCAGGAACCATACGTTTTGCAGTACATTTTGCTGCTAATTCAGTTAAATAATAGTACTTACTATCTTTATGAATATTGTCTTCCTCTAACACATATAAAAGCTTTGGAAAAGCTGGAGTAATATATACACCCTTTTCATTTTTCATACCTTGTAAACGTTGTTTTAATACTTCTTCTATAATCATAGCAAGTTCTTCTTTATATTCTTCTGTCTCTCCTAAGTATAGACAAACACTTAAAAAAGGAGCTTGACCATTTGTTGTTGTCATAGAGTTAATTTGATATTGGAATGTCTGTACTCCATCTGTAATTTCTTTGGCTAAATCTTCTTTCGCATATTTTTCACAATCTGCTTTTGAAAATTTTCTTTTCTTATATTTATCATAAAAACGATTATAACTTTCTCTTACAAATGGCGCTAAATGAGTCATCGTAATCGTTGCTCCACCATATTGACTAGAATTAACTGCTGTAATTAATTGCGTTGCAATTGTCATTGCTGTTAAAAATCTATGAGGTTTTTCAATCATAACATCATTGATATTTGTTCCATTTTGAAGCATATCTTCCAAATTAATTAAATCACAATTATGAAGTGCATTTTGTGCGAAATAATCCATATCATGGAAGTGAATCATTCCTTCATCATGAGCTTTTACAATATCTTCTGGAAGAAGAAATCTTCTTGTGATATCTGTAGAAGTAATTCCCGCAATATAATCTCTTTGGGTTGTTACTACTCTTGCATTTTTATTAGAATTTTCAGTATTCCAATAATCATTTTCTCCATCAATTAATTCCTTAATTGAAAGATCTGTTGTATTACTTTTTCTTACAAGTTCTCTTGTATAACGATAAGTAATATATTCTTTTGCTAATGCAAATTTATTAAGTGCCATTAATCTCATTTCAATAATATCTTGTATATCTTCTACAAGCATTCTTCGTTTCTTGAGACCTTCAATATATTTAATAATATTCTTAATTTGAATATCAGATACTCTTTCTTCTTCTGGTACTTCTTTATTTGCTTTTTTTATAGCAATTTCAATCTTTTCTGGGCAATAATCAACAATGTGTCCATCTCGTTTAATAATCTTCATTCTTACTCCTCCTACTCTGACACTACCATAACTATAGCACATTCCAAAAAAATATTTTGTTGCAATTGCAACTTTTTGGAAAAAATGATATTATTTTAATGAGAGGTGTAAAATGGAACGTCTATTCTATCAAATTAGTGAAAATGAAAAAGAAAAATTATTTCGATTTTTAGAGACGAATATCTTAACTTTTCCAAAAAATACCATCATGTTATCCAATACAAAAGATAAAATTATTGGAATTATATTAAAAGGATATGTCCAAATTATAAGAACAGATTATCAAGGCAATAGAACAATTATTGAAGAATTAGAAGAAGGAGATATTTTTGGAACAATTCTCTCTTCATTAGATAGTGATGAATGTGAAGCAATCACAAAAGAAAATACGAAAGTATTAATTATTGATTATAACAGCATTCTTTCTTATCAAAACACAAAATATAAATACTATAATCAATTTATTAAAAATTTATTAGAAATCACGACTAGTAAAATCGAAGAAAAAAATGAAAGAATTGAAATATTAACAAAAAAGACAATCAGAGATAAACTTCTAGAATATTTTAATATCTATGCGAAAAAACACGGTTCAAAAATTATTTATTTACCATTTAGTTATACTAATTTAGCAGATTATATTGCAGTAGATCGTAGTGCAATGTCAAGAGAATTAAGTTATTTAAAAGAAGAAGGATTTATTGAAACAAAAGGGAGAAAAATCACTTTACTTTACAAGTGATTTTTTTATAAAAAAATGTAGAATATTCTACATTAATTACTTTCTAATTTTGACTGTAACAGTTTTTCAAACTGTCTTAGTCCATACTCTTTATTATAATAATTAGGAAATTCATTTAAGTGAGCCAGAGCAATCTTAGCAGTTGTAATTAAATTATCATTTGTTACATTTGTTTTGGGACTAATTGTACCATGTTCTAACTCAATATTGATGCCATCTAAAAATTCTTCCACAGTATACTTATCAAATGTAACCCCCAATACAGAAGCTGCATAAAGCGCATCATTTAACTGATACATACTATCACCTCTATAATATATGTATGTCTTTATACAAAACGAATTTCCTGAAAAGTATAAAGGATTAATCAAATTGTGTTTCCCAATTTGGATCATGATATGCTTTAAAACACATTTCAATTTGTTCTTTATTTGATTTTTCTTCTGCTAACTTATTTGGTAAATCGTTGAGTGAGAAATATTTCATTTCTGTCGTTTCTATATTTTCTGTAAACTTTCCCCCGAGTACATCACATAAAACAAATACTTTACAAACTCCATATGCATAGACAGGCTTATTATGTTTATTTCTATCTTGAATCGCAATAATTCTAATTGCTTTTACATCAAGTCCCGTTTCCTCTTTTGCTTCTTTTTCAGTATTGGATTTTATACTTTCCAAAACGTCACACCAACCACCTGGTAATGACCACGTTCCATTATTTTCGCGAACTAATAAAATTTTATTATGTTGAAATATTACTGCTCTGGTATCTATTTTTGGAGTTTGATAACCTGTCTCATTACAAAATAAATTTTTTACTTTATCGATACTTAGATCAGTTTTTTCTGAAATCATTTCAGCTGATATCTCTCTTAATCTTTCATATCTTTCTATATCATACACATTATCTGTATATGCAAGTCCAGACTGCGCTAAACTTTGTATTTCAATAGCCCATTTTAACCACTTTTCCAGTTTCATCTATCTCCTTTTTAATATACATACACTCTCCACATGATATGTATTGGTGTAACTGACTACTTCATAACATACATTGTAATATAGAATAATGTTTGTTATGTATATTTTACTTTTCTACTTCCACTCTAACTCTAATATTTTTTTTTTAAACTTTTCTTTGCTTTTCAGTTTCGTCTTTATAAAAAACAAAAAAAGTCTTGATTACTATTAAAATCCAATACTTTAACGAAATCACTATCTTCATTTGAAAGATTATGACTCCTAACAATTATATCGGATTTTAAATCACCTTGCAAAGTTTCATTAAATTTTGATTTGCATATAAATCTTATCATATTTTCTTCTTTTTTCCAGTTTCATCAAAACCTCCAATTATAATATAATCTACCAATGCATCAAAAACATCTCTATCAAATCCATCTAAAATTTGTTTTGAATTTAATGTGACCTTTATTTTATTTATACCATCTTCTATTTTATCATTATCTTCTGATAATAATTCGTATTGTTCTATTTCTTTATTTATCTTTTGTAGTTTTTTGTCTAATTTTTGTGTCTAAAAAGTTGATATAGATCAGACTTATTTATCTCTTGACCGAACTGTAACAATTTTTTATAGAAAATACTTAACTTTATTATAAAAGAAGTTAGAAGTTTTTTTAATTTGTTAGTAAACTACTTATAAAATGCTATTTAAAGAGATTTTGAAGAACAATTTTTAAAAAGACTGTGTATTCTTTAAAAAATGGGAAAATTAATATTTAATATTGGTGTAAAGTTATAACTGAAAAATATTCTTTTAATTCATATTTTTTAGGAAATTAAAAGTATGAAACAGTTGTGTTTTTTTATAGTATTTAATTTAATATTTTATCTAAAATGATAATTAAAAACACAATAATAGTAGATACATACCAAAAATATATTGCAAAAACATAATTTCTTTCATTTTGACTAATAGGAAAAAATATATCATCTGAACCATTTGGATAATCAAATTTAACTCCATTTGGATTAACAAATAATTTCACTTTACTTCCTACGATAAATTTTTTATAAGAATAAATTTCTTCGCTATCCATAAAAATATGATCTTTACCATCTAAATAAAATCGAAATGTAGGTATATATATTATACGATGTGGGAATTCTCCATCATTAAGAGATTTAGTAACCTTAATAATGGTTGCATCGATTTCTTTTGTGCATTTTTTCATCTTTTCGGCAACATAATATCTTCTATTAAAATATCCTAAAGCGGGTAACAAATAAGCACAAACTCCTATAAATAATAGTAGATAATTATTAAATAATGTTATTTTTAGAAGATTAAGTATGGCAAATATAATAGAAGCAATAGCTATTACTAATATATCTATCATTAACATCGATTTTCTTTTTTTAAAATTAAATAATACAGCAATTACAACAAAATGCATAAATATTAATATTGATATCATAGAATTAATCGCTGTAAACAAAAAAAACAATGTCATCATAATACCAAAATATAAATAAGCAATAATAGTTATAATTTTTTTAATGCCTACTAATTTTCTTTTTTTAATATCAAATATACATACTAAAATTGAACCGCCTAAAAACATTAAAATAATAAGTATTGTTATGTCCATATATATCACTCACATCCTACTATTTAAATATACCATGATTTCCATATAATAGCAA
>CALVQD010000060.1 GCA_944355255.1 uncultured Bacilli bacterium | reverse complement strand
CAGCATAAGCACTATCAAGGAGTTATTATAATTATTTGTATGGTTAAAAGCAACTACATACCTTTTCCCAGTTAAATACAACCTTTTACGAAATAAGAGGTCGCGTTTTGAAAAACTTTTCACTATTTTTATGTAATATGTAAAGTGAAAGAATTTTTCTGTTGACTTTCAAAGCATTTTATCATATAATTATGTATGCGTATGAACAAAAAGAGCAGCTTGATAATGATGCAATTGATGTGTTTATTACCGAGTGGGTTGTAGTAACTTTGCTGCCAAGCGAAACGATTTAAATAAACACCCTAGTTGTTGAAATTATCTCCTCTTTAAAAATGCGTAAGAAGGAGGAAAAGTATGGCAAGATACACAGGATCTGAGTACAGAAGAGCACGTCGTGTTGGTTTCTCTACAACAGAAACAGGAAAAGAATTAGCAAAGAAACCTTATGGACCTGGTGCTCACGGACAAGACCGTAAGAAAAAATTATCTAACTATGGAGAACAACTTCAAGAAAAACAAAAAGTTAGATATATGTATGGGTTAACTGAAAAACAATTCAGAAAAACTTTCGATATGGCTGGAAAATTAAAAGGAGTTCATGGTGAAAACTTATTAAAACTTTTAGAAAGTCGTTTAGATAACTTAGTTTATCGTATTGGATTTGCAACTACAAGAAGAGGTGCAAGACAATTAGTAAACCATGGACATATTACAGTAAATGGTAGAAAGGTAGATATTCCATCTTACCAAGTAAAACCAGGTGATGTAATCGCTGTAAAAGAAAACTCAAAAGAACATCCAGTAATCAAAGCAAGTTTAGAAGCACTAAATAAACGTGTTGAATTCATTACTTATGATGAAAAAAATATGAGTGCTACTTATGTAAGATATCCAGAAAGAAGCGAATTAAACCCAGAAATTAAAGAAGCATTGATCGTTGAATTTTACAACCGTTCATAATAAAAGGAAGCATTTGCTTCCTTTTTTACTTTTGTCTATTTAAAACATGATAATGTTCCAACAAAGAATCTAAAGTAAGATGATGTGCAGATAACATTTCTCGTATTTTTTCTTTTTGTTGATCACTTAAATGTTGAGACTGTTCTAAGTAGTAAATATCTTCTAACGAAACCCGATATAAAAGAGAAATAGAAAATAAATTAAAAACACTACGTTGATGATTGATTCCCATCTTGCGTTCCGCTTCACTTAACTTATTTGTAATCAGACAATCATCAAAATCAATCCATTTAATTTTACCATCAAAATATAAGATATTATCTACATCGATATCTGTATAAATATATTCAGAGGTATGTTCTAATAATTCTTTTTCAATCACATGTAGCACCTCTTCTATCTGTGTAGAGTCGAATCTAGGAAGTACCTGTGACAAAGGTCGATAGTTTACATCATATTTCATTTCATAACCAAAAAATCCTTGATCTGATAACCATGCACAAGTAGGAATGAAATCTTTAGAAGAACCATGATTTAAAAAATATTGAGTAACAATCGCTAGTTTTTGTTGCTGCTCTTGTGATACATGGGGTTGAAATACTTTTAATAACGTATTTTCATTTAGTTGATAAATCACGTGATTATGATTCTTACAAAAAATAGGAAAGGTGGAATCTCTATCTTCCACCCACTTTATTTTATTATCATTGCCAAGTTCCGACATAGTATTTTTTCTTTCCACGACGAACAATTGTCAACGTCTCTTCTAAGGCGTCTTTCTTTTTTACAACAAATTCTAAATCTGTTATTTTTTCTCCATTTACAGTAATACTACCCGCTGTAATCCATTCACGAGCTTCTCGCTTACTACTAGCAATCTTATGATTTACTAAAAATTCAACCAAGTTCGTTTCTGCCGTAATTTCAAAATGAGGCACATCTTTTAAACCGATTTTTAAATCGTTTACAGATAATTTTTGAATATTACCACTGAACAATAATTGACTCATTTCTTCGGCTTTTTCAAATTCTTCTTTACCATGTAAATCTGTAATAATTTCACGAGCCAATGCTTTTTGTGCAACACGACTTTCTGGGTGTTGTAATTGTTCTTTTTCTATTGCTTCAATTTCTTCTTTAGATAAAAATGTAAATACTTTTAAATAGTGAATGACCATCTCATCATCTGTATTAATTAAATATTGATATAATTCATAAGATGAGGTTTTATTTTTGTCTAGCCATAATGCATTCCCTTCACTCTTACCAAATTTATTTCCGTATTTATCTAAAATCAAAGGCATTGTAAATCCATAAGCAGTCTTATTTAGTTTCTTTTTAATTAAATCAATTCCTGTTGTAATATTTCCCCATTGATCAGAACCTTCTACTTGCATAATACAATTTTTTTCTTGGAATAAATGTAAGAAATCATTTCCTTGAATTAACGTATATGAAAATTCTGCATAAGTAATTCCTGTTTCTAAGCGACGATTTACAATATCTTTATTTAACATATAATTGACATTGATATACTTTCCTACATCTCTTAAAAAATCTAAAAAGCTAATATCTTTTGTCCAGTCATAGTTATTGACAACTTCTGCTTTTCCTTCAAATATTTTACTAACTTGATTACGAATACCATTTAAGTTTTTTTCTACTGTTTCTTTAGAAATCAATTCTCTTTCTGCAGTTGGTCTTGGATCTCCAATTAATCCGGTTGCTCCTCCAACTAATAAAATTGGATGATGTCCTGCATTTGCTAAACGTTTAGCAGTTACCAATGAAGAATAATGACCTAAATGCAAACTATCTGCAGTAGGATCTGTTCCCCAGTAAAAAGTCACTTTTTCTTCATCTAATTTCTTTTGTAAATCTTCTCCAGCGACGTCTTTAATTAAACCACGCCACATTAATTCTTCAAATAATGTCATGTTATCCCTCCTAAAATAAAAAAGTATTTTACGTTTTAAGGGCGAAATAACCGCGGTACCACCTTAATTCATAAAATACTTTATGCACTCTTCTCTTAACGCGAGATGACGATTTCTACTCCTGATTTGTATTTCAAAAAAATATCTTGACTTATTTTCACCAACCATAAGTTCTCTCTTTTCCAATATTTTTCCTACTTCGAATCATTCCCTGTAGAATTAATATGTTTCTATCATAACATATGCTTTTTATTTCGTCAATTGTCTACCAAGTTCTTCTTGTTCTTTTAAATAAGATTCTTCTATCGCATCTTTTACTATCTGTTCTTTTAACATTTGAACACGAGGTGCACAATCACTCATACGATTTCCAATGATATTTAAAAGTGAATAAGAATTATTTTCTTTCTTACAAAATGCCATTAATACTGCAATATCACCTTTTCCCAAATACGTAAATAAGATTCTAGTCTGATACTCTTTCAACTCGTAAATTGGAAAATATCGACTTACTTTTTGATTATTTTTTATTTTTTTAAAATGCTTTTCATCACGCATATAAGTATTATTGGCTAGTTGTAATAATAATTTTTTAGCAACTTCTACTCTCTCTTTTGTGAACTCACTATGATCTAAATCAGAACAAATATATGGTATTCCAGATGGTTTTTCGATAAAAAACAAACGGTTTTGTCCTAACTTTAAATCTTCTTCTGTAGTGTTTATTCCATCTTCTTGATAATAAGAAATAAAATCTTCTCTCATTTTTTCAAATAAATTAGATAAGAAAATAATATGCTGATCAATATCCTCATCTTCTACTGTTTGAACCAATTCCATATACTCTTTTATTTCTTGATCTAAACGATTCAACAAATATTTCATTACCTCACGATAATTAGAATAATCATGCTTTGGTAAAATTTCAGATAGCTGATCAATTGACTCCATATGAGTAATATGATACCAATATCTTTCTTGATCTTGTTCATAAATTTGATCTTCAACATAGTCTTGAAACTGTACTGTATCCAGTACGGCCGGTTCCTCTGAAATAGGTTCAGTTTCTTTACTTTGTTCCACAACGATTGTAGTCTGATTTTTCTCTGTTTTTTTCGTTTTTTCCTCTTCTATTTTTAATTTCTTTTTTTCTTGTTCATTGATATAACGTTCTTCAGATAATGCGAAAAAACGTTCAGACATTTTCGCATATCTTTCTTTATCCTCGGATGAAACATGATTCAAAACAGATGAAATGACTTCCTGGTCTTTTTTTGAAAAGCGATATTCCATACCTCGATTCATTTTATTTACTAACATACGAGCTTGTGTAATATATTGAAACATTCCCTTTCTTAAATTGACTTTTATTTGATAATCCTTAAATAATGATTCATAATAAGACGCTAATCTAGTCCATATAGAAAATGCATAACTTTTTTCTGAACTATTTTCTTTAACAATCGTCGTTGGCTTTACAATATCCTTAATATAATTGATATCACTTGGTGAAATACAAGTCGATATCATATCCTGTTGCGTAGGATTCAAATGTTTTAAATTTAATAAAATCGCATATGGATTCTTCAATAATCGCTGTATCATAGTTAATTGTTTCTTTGTAAAATGAATCTTCTCCGTGATTGTTTCATGAGAATCTATATAATCTTCTAAATAGTGTTTTATTTCAAACCACATTTCTTCATATTTCATCTCTTCGACTTCTTTTTCTTTTAGAATATCATCAAAAAATACGTCGAATAAAATACTTTCTAAATTTTCCACAATCCCCCTCATTTCTGTGAGAGATATTTTATCAAACAATATTATAAAAGTCAAATAAAAAGGACGCTATCACAAGCATCCTATTCGTTTGATTCATCTTTTTTCTCTTCTTCATGTAATTCATCGATAATAGACTCAATTTTTTGTCCATAAGCGATAGAATCATCATAAATAAATTGTAATTCTGGAATATGTCTTAATTCAACACGATCCATTAATTCTTTACGAATAAAACCTTTCGCATCTTTTAATGCTTTTAATGTCTCTTCTTTTTTATCATCTCTCATAACAGTTACATATACTTTCGCATAACTTAAATCATTAGTAGTACTTACTTTTGTAACTGTAACAAAACGAATATCAGGATCTTTTACTTCCATCATTAATATCGTACTAATTTCTTTTTCTAGTAAACTATTTACACGTTCAATTTTTACTTGGTTCATAATATCACCTCAAACATATTATACCAGTATTCTGACAATTCGTAAACGTGTGAAAAAAAATCAATTTTTTAAATTTTGACATAATTCTCCCATAATTCAGTATTATATTGATAATGGAGGTGGAAATATATGGATTTAATTCCAAGAGATCATTTTTTTAGTGATGCATTTGATTTATTTGATACCAGAGCATGGAAAGATAGTAATCTTATGAAAACAGACATTTATGAAAAAGATGGGAAGTACCACCTAGAAGCAGATCTACCTGGATTTGATAAAGATAATATTCAAGTAGACTACAATGATGGATATTTAACAATTCATGCTACAAAGGAAGATAAGGTAGAAGAGAATGGTAAATATATCCGTCGTGAACGTCATTATGGAGAAGTATCTAGATCTTTCTATGTTGGTGATATTGATGAATCAGATATTAAAGCAAAATTCAAAGATGGAAGTTTAAAAATTACTTTCCCAAAAGAAAAAGAGGAAAGAAAAGAAAAAACATCTATCTTTATCGACTAAAAGAGAGTTATCTCTTTTTTTATTGCTCTAATAAATTGATAATTGCTTGATAGTATATTTTTACTTGTTTCAATAATTCCTCTACTGATACAAATTCATTTGCCTGATGAATACGATTATCTACACCTGGGAAAGCACAGCCAAAAGCGATACAGTTGTTCATACTTTTGGCATACGTACCTCCACCAGTGGTAATAGGAATTGATTTCGTATCACCAGTTACTTTTTGATATGCCTTCCA
>CALVQD010000059.1 GCA_944355255.1 uncultured Bacilli bacterium | reverse complement strand
TCTTTTGCTCATCATGGAGGAGGATCATTTAGTGGAAAAGATGCTTCGAAAGTAGATCGTACTGGGGCATATTTTGCTAGATATGTGGCTAAGAATATTGTAGCCAAAGGATATGCGAGTAGATGTGAAGTAGGAATTAGTTATGCGATTGGGGTATCAGAACCAACGAGTCTTATGATTGAAACTTATGGAACAGAGACAATTCCTGTTTCGGAAATAGAAGCATGGGTTATAGAACACTTTGATTTTAGACCAGCAAGTATGATAGAAACATTACAATTAAGACAACCAATTTATGAATCGTTATCTTATTATGGACACTTTGGAAAAGAAGGATACAAGTTTGAAGAAATCATGGAAGACTAATTCTTCTTTTTTTTCGCAAAAAATGTTGATTGATAATTTATTCTAGTTTTGTCGAAATGCACTTTTTTTATTTCTTTTGTGTTAAAGTGTTACCGAGGTGAATGATATGTTAGAGATCAATATGGAATTTAGAAAGGGGATCTTATTTGTTCGTTTGATTGGCGAGTTAACGAAAAATACAGTAGATATTGCTAGAAGAGAAGTAGGTGATACATTAAAAGAATATGGAATTGCCAATGTCGTATTTAATATTTCTGAATTAGAAAAAATTGATGATGTGGGAATTGACGTGATGAAAGAAAACTCAAAATTGGCAAAAGCGTATCATGGACGTACTTTACTATGTGGACTACATGATTTACAGATGAAGAAACAATTAAAACAAAAACAAATCTTTCGTTATATGGATGAAACAAGTGATGAATTAACGGCTCTTTCTATCATTCACGTATAAAGGAGGGATGTATACTGACAGAGGAACAATTAATCTTAGAAAACCAGGGACTGATTTATTCAATTTGTAATCGTTATCCATATGAAGAAAAAGAAGATCTATATCAAGTAGGAATTGCCGGATTATTAAAAGCATATCATAACTTTGATGCTCGTTTTGAAACGAAATTTACAACTTATGCTTATCCTTATATCTTAGGTGAGATTAGAAAATATGTAAGAGAAAATAAAGGCATTAAAATTAGTCGTGATATTCATAAATTATCATTGGAAATTGATCGCTATCAACTTCTGTTTTATCAACAGACAGAACGGTTTGCTACAGTAGAAGAATTAGCTATTCATTTTAATAAAAGTGAATTAGAAATCGTTCAGGCTATGAATTCTAAAAATGCATTACAGAGTGCTGATACGCCAATTGTAGAAGATGGTAAAGAAATGAACTTATATGATGTTACTCCGAGTCCACAGAAACAAAGTATAGAAGAATTATTAGATCTAAAAGAAGCACTGTTACATTTAGAAAAAGAAGAAAGAGAACTCATTTGTAATCGTTATTATAAAGATATGACACAAACAGAGTTATCACATCAAATGGGAATGAGTCAGGTACAGATTTCTAGAAAAGAACAAAAGATTTTAAAAAAACTAAACCATATGTTGCACTAAAAAATACAGATATCTGTATTTTTTTTGTATGAGATTACAAAAATTTTCCATATTAAACATAGAGGTGAAGATATGGAAAAGAATAAATACAAAGATATTGTAACAAAGTATACACCAAAAGAAGATCGTGTAGGACATGGCTTAAAAGCATTTATCATTGGTGGTCTTATGGGTGTTTTAGGACAATTTTTACTAGATTTATATGCTTATTTATTTCACATTCCAACAACAGAAGCAGCACCATTTATGATTATTACTCTAATTTTCTTGGCGACATTATTTACTGCTATGGGATTCTTTGATAAATGGGTTGCTTGGACTCAGGCAGGACTGATTATACCAATTACAGGATTTGCTCATTCGATGATGAGTGCGGCATTAGAATACCGTAAAGAAGGATTGGTTACTGGTGTTGGAGCCAATATGTTTAAACTAGCGGGTACAGTCATTATATTTGGTGTTGTTAGTGCTTATGTATTTGGTTTTATTCGTTTGATATTATTTGGAGGTTAAAATATGGAAACGTTTACATATAAAAATGTCTATTTAAATGAAGTAAGTACCATTGCTGGTCCATATGAGAAAAAAGGACCACTTGGTAGTTATTTTGATAAAACATATGATGAATTTTACTTTCATAAAAAGACATGGGAACAAGCAGAATCTAAATTAATTGAAGAGAGTATTGATATTGTACTTCGCAAATTAAATAAAACTAGATTTGATATTGATGTTCATATCAGTGGAGATCTATTAAATCAAATTGTTGCTTCTAACTATGCAGCAAGTAGATTAAAAATTCCTTTCCTAGGTATTTATAGTGCATGTGCAACAAGTATGGAAGGAATGATTATTGGTGCCAATATGGTAGAAGCAAAGCTAACGAAAAATTGTTTAGTAACGACATCTTCCCATAATAATGCCGCAGAAAAGCAATTTCGGTATCCAGTAGAATATGGGGCATTAAAATCTAAGACAGCAACATTTACTGTTACTGGTGGCACTTGTGCTTATTTATCAAGAGAAAAATCTATGATTAAAATAGATAGTGCAACGATTGGTACAGTAGAAGATATGGGTGAAAAAGATGCGATGAATATGGGAGCAGTTATGACTCCAGCTGCAGCTAGTACTATTTATAAACACTTAAAAAATACCAAACGAGATATCAGTTACTATGATTTAATATTAACTGGAGACTTAGGAGTATATGGAGAAAAGATGTTAAAAGAATTTATGGAAGTAGAATA
>CALVQD010000058.1 GCA_944355255.1 uncultured Bacilli bacterium | reverse complement strand
AGAAAATATTCCAACACAAGCAATTATGATATATAGTGAATAATTTCTTTTTTTCTTTAATTTTCTCATCTTCTCACCTAGTCTCTACTATTTAAAGTATAACAAATTTTTACATAAAAGAAAAGTTTTTATACAAAACAATCTATGTTTTTTTTCTCTTTGGGAAAATTCTTGTGAAAATTGAAGTAAAAAAGTAATTTCCAAAGACATTATTTGTTAATTTTCCTTGGTATGCAAAGAAGAAATAAACAATACCACCGATTATGGTGTATAGTGCGGTAATTAAAATTGCTTCAAATCTTCCTTGAGTCATAACCGGAACAAATAATTCTAAAATACATAGTACTGCTACCATACATCCTGTTGTTAAAATTGTTTTTATAAATACACGTACTGTTTCTAAATATTTTACTTGATAGTACTGTTTTAATTTCCATAGTAGGAATAATGCGACACAAGACTGTGTTAAGAATGTTGTTGCGATTGGAGCATAATATGCTGGTATTCCAACACGGTAAAACAAGTGCATCATTGGAACATTGAGTAACATTTTGGCTAGAAAACTACCAAGTAATGTTCCCATGGCTAGTTTTGGATGTGATAATGATTGTACAACATTGATCAATACTGTTGAAAATGAGAAACTAATTGTTTGGAAGATATATAATTGGAAAATATGGATACTTAAAGCATCATAACCATAGAATATTGTCCAAATTGGAGTGGAAAGAAAACTCATACCAATTGCCATTGGAATGGTTGTAAAGAGTAATGCTTTTAATGCTTGATTAATTTTATGGGAAATATCTTGATAATCTTTTTTAGCTTTACTAGCTGCTAAATTAGGGATTAAACTAGTAGACATTCCAAGAGCAACTGATGCGATAATCATATTTAACTTAGTTGCCCAGGTGGCAATAACTCCAATTGATGTTTCTGTTACATGGGCATTATATCCTAAATCTGTCATGGTATTTACGACAGTCATCGTATCAACCATTCCATAAGCAGAATTTAAAACATCAATAATTACAAATGGTAATGCATAAAAAATAACTTTCTTTAAAATATCTTTATTCGTAATTTTCTTTTCTACTTCTAATGGTTTTTCATCACGGTGTAGTTTTTTTCTATTTTTATGAATTCTTTGTAATAGATAAAAATATGCGATTAAAGCACCTACTGTTGCACCAAATACGGCAACACCAACTGCACTTTCTAACGATAAATGGAATACATCTAACATGAGGTAACTACCAATTAAGATGACAGCCACACGTCCAATTTGTTCAATCACATTTGCCATACTTGGTTCCAACATAAATTTTTGTCCTTGTAAATATCCTTGTGTAACACTTTCAATTGGAACAATTAAAAGAGCAGTTGCAACAATACGAATCACTAAAGTAACTCCTTCAACTGTATTTCCACCTTGGATATCACCAAGAATTATTTTAGCGATTACAGGTGCGAAAATCATTAGTACTAAACAAAAGAAAACACCTAATCCAATCAATACTAACGATGCGATTTTATAAGCCTTTTCTTTTGTATAATGATATCCTAGTGCATTATATTCACTAACTACTTTACTAATTGCAACAGGAATTCCACTATTAGACAAGCTTAAAAATATCGCATAAATAGAATATGCATAACTATATAGTGCTCCTCCTTGTGTTCCTATAATTGCATAAAATGGAATAACATACAAAAGTCCGATTGCTTTTGTAATGACTATTCCTAAAGTAGAAATAACAGCACCACCTAAAAATGAATTCTTTTTCATAACTCACAACCTTTACTATTGATAAAGTATTAACACAGAAAAACAATAGATTTGATCTTCTCCTGAAACCGCAACTGCTACTTGAAACTTCATATCAAGTACTTCTCCTTTTAATTCACTTAAAAATTGATTAACAGATGCTTCTAAGTCTTTCTCATGAGCTTCATCTATTACTTTTACTTTCATATCATCACCAAATTTAGAATAACAAAATGAAATTACTAAATTTGTCATATTTTTTTCTCATAATAAACTGTTTTATTTTCTTTTTCTTTTGTCTTATAACTTAAATAAAGACGAAATGTATCGTGATATTCTTTTGGTTTATCTGTTGTTTTTAAATATCCAACTAATACAATTCCCTTCACTATATTCTTTTTCCCATCTACTTGATTGGGAATCATGTGTAATGGTTCATCAAAAATACCAATACTGGGATAACTATTCTCTTTTTCTTTTAGAGAGATAAATACTGCTTTTATTTGATACATTTCTTCTTTTGGATCATCTAGTGTCACAGTATACATCAATTCTTTACTTTGTGATTCTTCTAATGTCACTTCTAAATGACATGGTAATTCACTATCTTCAATAGTTTTTTCCTGTAATTCACTGACAATTTTTTGATATTCTAATGATTCTTTCGTTGGTGTTTCTTGTTTATTACAACCAGTAAGTAATATACAAATTACAATTAAGAAAGGTAAATACTTCATTTGTTCACCTTCTGTCCTTATTCATTATACCATCTAAAAGGAAAAAAGAAACAGTGTTTCTTTAATACTTCACAGAACGGTTATAAAAAGTAACACCAAGTGATGGAAAATTACATACACTACGTGGATTAATACTACGATCAATTAATGTATCCCAACTAGAATAATCTGTTGCATATAATCCTGTAGAAATTGTGAAATGAAGATGTGGTCCTGTAGAACAACTATCAAATGTTTCGATATTTGGATCTCCACCCATTGTACCAATTTGTGTATTTTGTGTTACTCTTTGTCCTTTTGAAACAGTAATTGTTCTTAAATGTGCATACATTGCTGTATAAGTTTTTCCATTAATATTATGATGTACTAATACCATATTTCCACCACATGGTTGTCTTGTACGAATTGCTGCAACAATACCAACAGCCGAAGAATAAACTGGAATATTACTAGTTTCCTCATTAGACATATCAATTCCTTCATGTAAAGTACCCCAACGGCTTCCCCATTCACTTGTAACATAACCAGCTACCATTGGTCTTAAAAAAGAAGTACCAGGTGGTAACATATTTCGTCCACATACATCGATGTCATCATCATCTTTACATCCTAAATCTTTATACATTTGAACTATTTCTTTTTGTAATTGAATATCTTCTGCTAATGTAATCGAAGTTGATGTTAAATTAGACATCTTTTCTCCTAACTTAGCAAGTTCTGTATTTAATTTTTCTTTTTGATCATTTAATACAACTTGTTGTTCTTTTAATTCTTGTTGTTTTTCTTTATTATCTACAATCATCTGATTATAATCTGTCATCAAGTTATTATTATAACTTGCAAGTTGTTCAGAAATTGCCATACGATAGATAAAATCTGTAAAATCTTTCGCTCCAAACGCATATTCTAAATAAGCATTTTCTCCATTGGAAATCTGTAAGAAATTCATTAATTTCTTAATTTCTTCATCTTTTTCTTCAATATCTTGATTTAACTCTTCTATCTCTACAGATAGTGTTTCAATTTCTTCTTTCGCTTTAGAAATTGTTTCATTAATATTGTTTATATTCTCATTGGTTTGATTGATTTGATCTTGTGTTAATGCTTTATCTTGTTGATTTTGATTGTTTTGTGCTTCTAACGCATTTAATTCATCCATTAAATCACGTACTGTTTTCGCACTTCCTGACATCGGAAATGTGAAACACATCATTACTAAAATAATACACCAACAACATATTTTCTTTATCACATTTACTCCCTCATTTCTTTTCTAAGTAATTTATAATCTGGACAATATTTCGCAACTACTTCCCAAAATTCTTTAGAATGATCAAAATGAACTAAATGGGATAATTCGTGAATAATTACATAATCTAAGTACTTTGTATCATATTCTAATAGTCTTGTATTTAAAGTGATACTATCATCGCGTCGATTACAAACACCCCATCTCGTTTTCATTTTTCGAAATTTTAATTTTGGTTTATGAATTGGTTCTTCAAACTGTTGATACCAATAATCATAGTGTTCTGTAAATAATTCCTTCATATTCTTTTTTAAAAAACTCTGAAGTTTTTTTAAAGAAGGAATCATAATCGTATGATCATAAATTTCTACTTCCCGATTGGTAGGCATCATATAAATTTCATATTCTTGTCCCAAATAATAAAATTTCTTTTCTCGTTCTTGTTCCTTTCTTTTCTTTTCTATCATCTTAAAAATTGCCGTTTCATTTTCTTTTAATAATTTCATAATACTTCTATCTGTTGCGAAATACGAAGTCGTAATATAAATTTCAAAATTTTGATTCACACGAATATAAGTGTTTTTATTTTTCTTCTTCTCAATTACAACTGGATAGGTATTTCCATGAATCTTCATTTCTAAATTCTTCATAAATATATTGTAACATAAAACAAAAAAAAGTACTAATTCTGAGAATGAAATTCTACAAAATTAGTACATACGATTAAATTGATTTAAATTTATTTTTCTTGATTAGGAATGTAATTCCTCCAATTGCTAGTAACACGCCTCCACCTAACATGATATATGGGAAATTAAGTCCTGTTTCTGGGTTTTCTGGAATAATTTCATCTGCCATAACAATGACATCCATTTTATCTTTGTTATAAGTGAAAGTAATATCTTGTGCTACCAAATATCCTTCTGGTGCTGTTTCTTCGTGTAAAATATATTCTTTTCCATCTTCGAATTTATGTCCATCAATCTCATGTGGTTCATCTGTTGATGTCCATTCTTCTATAATTTCTCCAGTTTCTTTATCTTTAATCCATAATTTACTTCCTGGTAATTCTTCTCCAGTAGTAATATCTACTTTAGAAATAATTACTTTGGCTGGTGTTAATTCATCATTCATGATGATTGTTTCCATACCAGTCTCACGATAGATAAATGTAATATCATGTGCTAAATCATATCCTTCTGGAGCTAATTCTTCATGTAAAATATATTCTTTTCCATTTACGAACTTATCTCCATCAATAACATGGACTGTTCCATCAGAGACCCATTCTTCAATAACTTTTCCAGATGCTTTATCAGTAATTGACAAATGACTTCCGGCAAGTTCTTCCCCACTTGTTATATCTAATTTTGAAATTCTAACTTTAGCTGGTTCTGTTGTATATTTTACAGTAACACGATATTCATCACTCATTTCAAAATGAGCAACAGTTTGAAGACCTTCATCATTAAAATATGCTTCTGAATTTCCTAAATCACTTGATGGAATTAAATCAAACGTATAAGTTCCACTCATAGGACTTGTCTTTTCTCTCCAAATAGATAAATTATTTCCACTAATTGAATATTTTGCTGATGCTTTAATATTTTTATCAAATCTTGAGAATACTCTATTTGTATCAGTTAATACTGTTGCATTTGCTTGTCCAGTTTTTTCTGCATCAAGTTTTACCGTTTGACCATTAAATGATGGTAATGTATTAAACATTTTTAAATTTTTATTAATTTGATTGATTTTTGCTTGAAGATCTTTATGAATATGCCTTACTGTATATCCTAATTCCTGCCAAATACGAATTTGAGTTGCACCGATCATTTCATTTGATGTATCTCCATTATATCCATATCCGACATAAGCAATTCGTTCTAATCGTTCTTCCTCTGAAGCAGTCAGTTTATCACGGATATTACCAGATTCATATTCCACTCCTGGTCCTGTTAGAATATAAGGTTCAATACAATAAACAATATGACCTCCTAATGTCATTTTTGCTAATGCTTCAAAGTTTAATGAAGAACCATCTACCGTAACATTGTATTTAGCATTTGGATCAGAAGAAATTTCTGATTCATCAGATCCCCCTGTCTCCAAAAAAACTACTTTTAACTTTTGTGTTGCTGCATCTACTTTACCACATAGCAAACAAGAACATAGTGATATACAGAATGCAAAAGCTATTATTTTCAAATATTTTCTCATCATGATCACCTTTCTTATTATTCCCTAATACATCTCATATTATAAACTAATTTTACTATAAATAATTTTCGTATAATTATCAAGATGAAAACATTATATTTACTGTAACTTAACACTTCTTTACATCATTTTTCATTACTTATTTACAAATATTTGATTTCTTGTAATATTATCCTTATAATCATAATGAAAGCAGTTTATAATAAAAATAGAAAGGTGTTGGTAATGTGATAAAAATTAAATGTGTCATTGACGATTCATTTCATTTTTCTCTTTACCACGGCGATATCGATGGGAAAGGAATGAATAAAACCAATATCATAGATTTAAATCAGATGTATTTCTCAGTTCCTTATATCCAAAAAAATTCTGATTTAGTATCTGCCTTTTTTCAAGTCATTGCACTGAAAAAGAATATTAAAAAAATGTATATTGCAGATATTAGTCTAGCCCCTTTACTTTTAGTTATTTTTCAAAAGATACCAAATATTCAAGAAGTTTATCTACTAGAAGATAAAACTATATCTTATGAATGTGTAGAAGAATTAATTAATAATAAAAATATTACTTATGTCAATTGTTATAATATGCGTTTTTTCTTACTGGATCGCTTAAATTTAATTCGTAATATTAAAGTGGACTTAAGATATCAATTAAAAGATCATAGTCCTTTTATGGAAGTGAATCAACTCGGCTCTTATTCTGATGTATTCTATAAAAAGAAATTGTATTTAACAAAAGAAATGGTAACACAAAACAAAAATGAAATTGATGAATTTTTATATGTCAATGCGAAATTAAAGGTAATTATGATTGACTATCACAATTTTTCTTCATTTCAAACCATTTTAAAATATTTAAAGAAAAAAGGGTTACAACATCTCTCTATTCAAATTCGCCAAACAAAAGAAAATGAAAATACAATTATTCAAGATATTCCTAAAATCAAGGAATTATTGAAACAAGAAGGTTTTGAACATGTAAAAATCATTTATAGTGAACACTATAAACAAAAAAATATTTTAAAACAGCTCAATTTAAATATATTAAAAACAGCTTGTATTGTTATTGTGATTGCCATTGCAATTATCTTTGCAATTCATTTTACAACAACACAAATCGATCAAAAAAATTACGAGAAAACACAAGAGAAAATTCGTGATATCATGAGTCAGTATGGAACCCAAGTATCAACAAACGCTGGTGTTCAAACAACCCAAAAGGAAGAAAGTAAAAAAACATTAGAAGAATTAAAACAAATTAATTCTGATGTGTTTGGTATTATTCAAATTCCAAATACAAATATCTATTACCCACTCGTACAAACAACAAATAATGAATATTATTTAAATCATAATATTTATAAAAATAAAAATCAGTACGGTTGGATATTTATGGATTATCGTAATCATAAAGACTCTTTAGATCGTAATGTAATTTTATATGGACACGATTCTGGAAGTAGTATGTTTGGTACTTTAAAAAATATATTAAATGAATCATGGCGTCAAAATACAGATAATCATATTATTACTTTAAACATCGAAAATCAAATTTATCAGTATCAAATATTCTCTGTTTATACCATTCCTGTAACTTCTGATTATTTAAGAATTCATTTTGCAAATGACGATGATTTTATGGAATTTGCAACTGTATTACAAAATAGAAGTCTCTATCAATTTCCAGTTACAGTAAATAAAACAGATTCCATTTTGACATTATCAACTTGTCATAATGAAGAAAGACTTGTTGTTCATGCGAAAAAAATATGATAAAAAAACATCCGTAATGGATGATTTTTTTTATTTTACAATTAAGAATAGAATTGTAATTGCAAAAATTGAAATGACTAATAAGCCTAAAAGTATTTTCCAAATGTTTTTAAACCATTCTTTGTATGAAACTTTTAAGTAAGAAAGTCCAGCAATTAAGATCATACTTGTTGGTACAATCATCATTACAAGTCCATGCATAGATTGGAAAATAAGTCCAAATAATGGATAAAGTGCAGAATTTGTATATTTTGAAACCATGGTATCAGCAAGTGCGTTTACTAAGTATGGCATATCATTATAGAAAAGTCCTCCTAATGCTGCTACAACAGATGTAACAACTGCATTAAACTTATCTGTAAGATTAAATAACCAATCACTCATTGTAAAGAAGATATTTCCACCTGTTGAAGAAGATGAAATTACCATCATAACAATATTCGCAAGTGCTGCATAGAATGCCACTGGAAGCATTTCTTTCATACCAGCAATAAATGCATCTAATGTTTCTTTGAACTTTAAGTTATAGATCCATCCAATTAAGAATGCAGTAAGAATTAAAATAGTTGCTAATTCAGATACTGTAAAATATCCAATTGGATTTACATAACCAAGTACATTTTGGATTAGTAAATATCCATTTACTTCTACTCCCATCATTGATTCATATGCTTTTTCAAACATATCTACATCAAAGGCATATCTCCAATTGTACATACCAACTAATACAAGAATAAACATAATTGCCATTACAATGATCATTGGTAATGTGCTCTTCTTTTTCTTTGTTTCATTTTCCTCATATAAAGGTACTACCAATACATCATCTTTTACAGCTTCATTCATTGTATTTTTCTTACTTGATTTTTTCTTTGTTGTTGTTTTCTTACTAGTTGTTGATTTTTTTGCTGTCTTCGTATCTTTTGTTGTTTTCTTATTTGTTTTTGTTTCTTTTTTTACAGTTTCTACTTTTTCTTTTTTTGCTTCAGCTTTGGTCACTTTTCCATCTGCAAGTGCTTCTACTTTTGCACTCTTACGAATCATATAGTTATAGAAAATTACCATAACTGCTAAGAAACCTACTTTAATTAGAAGTGCATTATTTACATCTAAACTAAAATAGTAATTGATATAACCACTTACATTAAATCCATAGGTACTTCCAATCATACCAACAAGAAGTGCACCTACAGTTGAAAGCATAGCAGTTACTTTAGAAAATCCTAATTTTAATATAATTGCAGCCATAAATGGTACTAAAATAAATAGTGCAACATTAAGACCAGTTAAACTAGCAAGAACTGCAAATACTAAAATAGAAATAGTAAGAAACTTCTTTTCCTTTCCTTTATATTTTTTCACTACATTATCTACTACAGTAGTATAAACACCAGTTTTGTTTAATACTCCATATAGTCCACCGATAAGTAAGAAAATAACGCCATACATACCATAATTAATGATCGTATTCATTGGTGCTGAAAACCAATCAAAAAATCCTATTGGTTCTGTTGTAGCTTTCGTAAATTCCCCTGAATAGAAACTTCCAGTTGGAATAATGAAAGATAGTACAACTAATACAAAAAAACAAATTCCTAAGGCTTTCAATAAACTATACTTTTTCATATTCTACCTCCACCTTCATTATAGCAAATTTCCCTATGTTTTACATAGAAAAAATAGAAAAAAAGTAAGTTTTTTCACAATTTTCCCATAAAATTCCATATTTTCTGCTATAATTTCTATTACGGAGGTGTCATATGAACCCATTTTTATACACTTTAGATAATAAAAGATACCACACTTTAAACTATTTTTATCACCAAACATTTGACTCGAAAGTTTTTAAAATTAGTTTGAACGGTGGCTTTTCTTGTCCTAACTTAGATGGTACTAAAGGATATGGTGGATGTATTTACTGTTCTAAAAGTGGCAGTGGTGATTTTGCTGGAAAAGAACAAGATGATATTTCATTACAGTGGCAACAAGGATTAGAAATGATGCATAAAAAATGGCCTGATGGAAAATTAATTGCTTATTTTCAAGCAAGGACAAATACTTATGCCCCAGTGGAAACATTAAAAGAGAAATTTGAACCAGTTTTAAAGTATCCAAATGTCATCGGTCTTGCCATTGCAACAAGACCTGATGCAATTACAGAGGAATGTCTCGATTATTTAGATGATTTAAACAAACGTACTTATCTCATTGTTGAACTAGGTTTACAAACGATTCATGAAAAAACAGGAAAATTAATTAATCGTTGTCATACTACAAAAGAATTTGATGATATGGTTAAAAAATTAAGAGCTAGAAATATTTGTGTTGTTGTTCATATTATCAATGGACTTCCTTATGAAACAAAAGAAATGATGTTAGAAACAGTAAAACATATCAATCAACTTGATATTCAAGGAATTAAAATACATATGTTACATATTATTAAAGACACACCTCTTGCAACAATGTATCAAAAGCAACCATTTCATGTCCTCACTAAAGAGGAATATATCGATATTGTCATAGATCAACTAGAATTATTAAGACCTGAAATTGTCATCCATAGAATTACAGGTGATCCAGTTAAAGAAGATCTAGTTGCTCCTACTTGGTTACTTAAAAAATTTTGTGTTTTAAATGATATCGATAAAGAAATGGTAAAAAGAAATTCTTACCAAGGAAAAAGATTGTAATCATGATTTAGATTACAATCTTTTTATTGATTTCGATTCACAAACCAAACACGACTTACATCACATGAATCACTAGAAGGTGTTGGATCTGGCATCTTAAATTGAATAATGACCGGTATTTTAAATGCTAAACCAAATGCAATACAAGAACCAGGTTGTAAAACGCGAATTTTCTTCATGATTTCTTCTGTCACATTTGGCACCATATCACGAATATAAGAAATATCACGAGGATGTAACATCTTAAATACTAAGAAGTTATTACATTGTGATAATGTTGTTTCTGAAAGTTCACTCGGTCTTTGACTAATCAGACCTAGTACAACACCATACTTTCTTCCCTCTTTCGCAATACGTTCAAAAATATTATAACCAATCAATGATACATCACTATCATTTTGAACATAACGGTGGGCTTCTTCTAATACGATATGGAAAGGAAGGGTACCACGATTACGATTTTCTTTACAATAATCAAATAATAAATGAGAATAAACTTTTGTAATTGTCTTGGCCAAACGATCATCGATATAGTTAATATTAAAATTTACAATTTGTGCTTTTCTTCCATTTGGAGCAGTTAATAAATTTCTAATATATTGTTCTTTTGTAATGAATTCGGGATAATCAAAATAAGTACTTGTTTCTCCATTAGCCATTGTATGTAGACGAACTTTTAATAAATTGACATCATCAAATACTTTTTCACTGAGTAATGCCCCTTCACTAATGACTGCAAAATCAAAAGCACTTGCTAAATCTTTTAAATTGTATTTGAATGTTCCATCTGGTAATTTTAATTCAAGATTATCATCTAAAAACGTATTTAAGAAATTGATGAGTAATTCCATATCACGAATTTTACCTGTTGCATCAATAAATAAACATTGTTTTAATGGTCTAGAATAACCAGGTTGATAAATCGTTGTCTCCAAATTCAAATCCTTTGTATGATAATTTGTTAAAACACTCGTCACTTGATCTCTGATCTGAGCAGGAGCACGACCACTAGATAAAATATCTAACAAAGCACGAGCAATCACATCATTTTTATACTTAATCACAACATCTTCTTCTTGTGCAAAAACAGTAATAAATTTTAAAGCCTTCTCTAAAATTGGCAACTGACTTGCTTTTTCCGCACCTAATAAAATAGCTATATCATCTACATCCATTAACCATAATGGAATTCTTAAAATCTCACTATCCCCAAACTCTAAATTTGTCGTATAAGCCTTAAAATTTAACTCTGGTGTAATCTCGTGTAATTTAGAAAATGCTTGATGATATTCTCCATATGCATCAAAAATAAAAATACTAGCACGATAAGGAATCGAATTTTTCTTTTCAAATAAATTTTGAAAAATACGAGCTACACTACAAGATTTTCCACTACCAGTAGAACCAAAAATCGCAAAATGATTACTGAAGAAACTATTAATATCTACAGAAATATCAATATCTTCATAAACAACACTTTTTCCAAGTAATAAGTGTTTGTCTTCTTGATACTGTCCAACACTCATAATCATCGGCATACGTTCTTTACTTACTAATTTTACACTTGCACCAAAAGATGGTTTTCGACTAACTCCAGGAACAAAACGATCTTCTTTTAACTCACCCAATAAATGAATATAAGCATTTCCATCTTTGACATCGACAATTTCTCCAATGAAACGTTTTTCAGACTCTTCTAAAATTGCAAATAAGTTAATAATACTTTGAAACTTGGTCAAATCAATATTTAACTTTAAGATGACTGTATTTTCCTCCACTGAAATAATCTGTCCTAACATGATATAAGCCCCTTTCCTACTATATACTCATTATAACATTGTTCGAAACGAAAAAAAAGAAAAACTATTTCTTTTTACATCGATACAATTTGTTGTAATTTTTGAAAGTATTGGCTCATCTCGTTTTGAAAACTTTCAAAATACATGATATGTTCTTGAAATTGTTTTTCATTCTCTGAATAACGTTGATAATCTTTTAAAGCTAGTTGTTTATTTTTCTTAATTTGCAATACCAACTTATTTTCTATTTCTTTTACTAAATTTAGATAATTAACATATTCATCAGGATATCGATACCACAAAATAGAAACCATATGTTGGTACTTTCTTACTAAGATATCAAATAATTTTTTATCTACTTTCTTTTCTTTATCTAGCAATCCAGATGTAAATAAAAACTGTAACACATCTCCAATTTCTTGAATAGGAAAATCTCCTTTTTCAATCATTTCATTTAACACTTTAATTTTCTCTCTTGCCTTGTCTTTATTTTCCTCTGTCATATTTTTATGTTCTACTAATTTTTGTAACTTAGAACTCGATAAGAAAATATCTAATAACGTCCTTCTTTTTCCTTTTAATTGATACTCTAATTGAAAAATATCAGTTTCAACTAACTCTGGAAATTCCATTAAATGTTGTTCAAACAACATATCATAACTATTAAATGGAAAATTACTTTCATATGTTTTTAAATTTTCCATTACAATTTTTGTTTTATGTTGTTCCATTTTCTTTCTAATTTCTCGTTCTAACTCTTTTCTTTTCACAGGAGAAATTTTACTGACATAGAGAAAAAATTCTAAATTCGTATAAAATTCCAAAGAAGAATTTTCATCGAAATCAAAATCATAGAAATAATATGGATAATACTGATTCACTGCTTTTATTTTTTCTTTCTTTAATTTTGCATAACAATCTTCACATGGATGTTTTTTTAATTCATTTTGTTTTATTTTTAACAATTGTAAAAATATCGTTTCTAAGTTAAACCTAATATTAATATCTTTCAAGTGTGTACTTGATAAAACTACAATATATTTATCTTCTTCGATTCTTACTTCTCCAAAAGAAGATAATGGTTCAAACAATAATTGATAATTGTTAATATGATGTTTAGAAAACAGTTCTTCTACAAATAATTTTAAAAAGGATTGATAATCCTCATCTTGTAAATGTGCTTCTCTTTCTAGTAAACTTTTAGCAATTTGATTACAAAACGGTGTTACCATAATTTCATGATCATCTACATATTTCCCATATATCTCTTCTAATTGCCTCCATGTAAACTGTAATAATACATCATAGTAAATCATCCCATAACGATCTTCTAAATCTACTGCTTTTTCTAGATTCAGTGAATATAAAACCAGTGCTTTTTGTAGAGTTGTAACCTGATTCAATGTTCCTCTCATATAATCACCTTAGCATCTATGTAGGTTTAGAATACCACAAAATAAAGAGAAAATAAAGAGTAAGAAAAATAATTATAAGAAAAGTAGTATCAAAAATGAATACTACTGATTATACATTTATTAAATAAAACTTTTTCTAATAAATACATCGACTTGTTCTTTTACATATATTGTAATCTTTCCAGAACTCATTACTTTTATAAAACCTAATCCAGGAATCACAATATCTTGTTTTTCTTTTACTGTAAAAGTATGTGGTATGAAATTTGATGTATCTGTTTCTTTATAAAATCTTTTTATCTGTAATGTATTAGAAATAAATATGACAATATTATTATCTGTAACTGTAAAAGAACATATATCGTCAATCCAAAAATACTGAGTTCCTTTTACTTGGTAAGAAATAGGTTTGATTTCTTTTTTTGGTATTACTTTTTTCATAACTTTTGGATCTACAACATTTAATAAGTTTCCTTCATCTAAAATTCCAGGTGTATCAATCAATGTCAATGTTTCATCCAAAGGAATTTCTATCGTACCTAAAGTAGTACTTGGTTGCATAGAAGTTGTAATGGTTGTTTCTAAGTTTGTATAATTTTTTATAATTTGATTTAACATCGTTGATTTCCCAGCATTTGTAAGACCTACAACATAAACATATTTACTTGTTTGGTACTTCTTTATCTTTTCCATTAGTAAATCAAAATGATAATTTTTCTTACTACTGATCATGATCTTATCTACAAACTGACCTTCCATATAATCAAGTAATCTCTCTTCATAAATACTCTTCGGTAAAATATCTCTTTTGGTCATGACAAGTAAAACTGGATTCTTTTTAAAATAAGTCATCATCTCTTCTATCATAGGACTCATATTCCATAGATCGACAACAAATAAAATTAAATCATTTGTAGTAATGGTATTCTCTAAAATAGAGAGATAATCTTGATTATTTTTTTCCACTGTTTGATAGTGATTATAGTGACGAATTTTAAAACATCTTTCACATAATTCTTTTTCTAAATCAGATACATAACCAACTTGGTTCGGATCTTTATCTTGTAAGAGAGCTCCACAACCAATACATGTTTTATTCATAATATTTTCCTTTCGTAAATAGGTCTCGATCTCTTAGTTTCTTAATAATTTTATCTTCTTTATGACGATTCCATTTTGTGAAAAAACCATCCTTTGTACTAATTGGATTCACTAAAATAGTAACAATTCCAACTTTATTACCACCGACAATATCTGTTAACAACTGATCTCCAATAATCGCAACTTCATTTTCTTCATGTTTATATTCTCTTAATACCATATCAAACTTTTTACGCATTGGTTTACAAGCAAAATAAATTCCATCAATATCTAATTGTTCTGCAAAGTTTAACACTCTTTTTCGTGGACTATTTGAAAAAATAAGTACTTCAAATTCCTCTTTTAATTCCGTCATAAATTTTTTTAATTTATCTGTTGGTTCGTCCTCTCCTACAGGAGATAATGTATTATCTAAATCAAATAAAAGAAGGCGTATGCCATTTTCTTTTAATTTACGATAATCTATAGTATAAATACTTTTTTGATAAATATCAGGTATATATTTTTCCATGGTACTTCTTCCCCCGTTCATCATATTCATTTTATCAAACATCACTATATTTTTCAACAAAAAAGAGTAAGATTACCTTACTCTAAAACAAACTGGTCATTTTCTACATCTACTGTAATAGATGCACCAAATTTGATTTTATCTTCAATAATGGCATTTGCTAAAACAGTTTCCAAATTGCGGGTTACATAACGTTTAATTGGTCGTGCTCCATAGTTTTCATCATAAGAATGATCAATGATATAGTTTTTCGCTTTTTCTGTCAGTTTTAATGTAATTTTCTTATCAGAAAGTCTCATTTCAATTTCTTTTATGATCTTATCTAATACTTCATACACTACTTCTTTAGAAAGTGATTTGAACATGATAATTTCATCAATACGGTTTAAAAACTCTGGTTTGAAAGTATGTCTCAACTCGTTCATAACCATTTCATTGGCATTTTCATGATTTTCCAAAATATATTCACTACCAAGATTAGAAGTCATAATGATAATCGTATTTTTAAAGTCTACAGTACGTCCTTGAGAATCTGTAATACGTCCATCATCTAGTATTTGTAATAAGATATTAAAGACATCACGATGCGCTTTTTCAATCTCATCAAATAAAACGATACTATATGGATTTCTTCTAACTGCTTCTGTTAATTGTCCACCTTCATCATATCCAACATATCCTGGAGGAGCACCTACTAAACGAGAGACAGAATGTGCTTCCATATACTCACTCATATCAATACGAATCATATGTCTTTCATCGTCAAATAATTCATAAGCAAGGGTACGAGCTACTTCTGTTTTACCCACACCAGTAGGTCCTAAAAAGATAAAGGAACCAATTGGACGTTTTGGATCTTTAATTCCAGCACGAGCACGAATAATCGCTTCACTGACAAGTTTAATCGCTTCATCTTGTCCTTTCACTCGTTTCTTCATATTCTCTTCTAGATGTAATAGTTTTTCTTTTTCACCACCAACTAGTTTTTGAACTGGAATATTTGTCCATTTCGATATAATTGCTGCAATATCTTCATCATCTACAATATCACTTAAAATAGAAGATTCATCTTTCTTATGTAACTCATCTAATTGTTGTTCTAATTTTGGAATTTCTCCATGACGAAGTCTTGCTGCAGTTTCTAAATCATAACGATTTTCGGCTTGTTCTAAATCAAAACGAGCTCGTTGTAATTTATCTTTTGTAGAACGAATTTCTTCATTGATTTTCTTTTCACTTTCCCAATCAGCACGTAATTTTGCTTCTTTTTCTTTTAGGCTAGTGATTTTTTCTTTAATTTTAGCAACACGTTCTTTACTCATTTCATCTTTTTCTTTTTTCAAACTCTGTAATTCAATTTCTAACTGCATAATCTCACGTGTTAATTTATCAAGTGGAATTGGCACTGAATCAATTTGTACTTTAATGGTTGCACAAGCTTCATCCACTAAATCAATTGCTTTATCAGGTAGAAAACGATCAGTGATATAACGATCAGATAAAGTTGCTGCTGCAACTAAAGCATTATCTTTAATCGTAACACCATGATATACTTCAAAACGTTGTTTCAAACCACGAAGAATTGTTAAAGTATCCATCACTGTTGGTTCATTCACTTGAACTTTTTGAAAACGTCTTTCTAAGGCTCCATCTTTTTCAATATACTTACGATATTCATTTAATGTTGTTGCACCAATACAATGAATTTCACCACGTGCTAACATTGGTTTTAACATATTACCAGCATCCATAGCACCTTCCAAAGCACCAGCACCTACAATCATATGAATCTCATCAATAAATAAAATAATAGAACCATCAGACTCTTTAATCTCTTTTAATACTGCTTTTAAAAGTTCCTCAAACTCACCACGGTATTTAGCACCTGCAATTAAAGCACCAAGGTCTAATTCCCAAATCGTTTTATTCTTTAAACTATCAGGAACATCCCCTTTGACAATACGTTCCGCAAGCCCTTCAACGATTGCTGTTTTACCAACACCTGGCTCCCCGATTAATACAGGGTTATTTTTTGTTTTTCTAGATAAAATACGGGTAATACTACGAATCTCTTCATCACGTCCAATCACTGGATCAATCTTATTATCTTTCACAGCTTGAACAATATCACGTCCATATTTTTCTAATGGTTTTTGTAAGTTTTCTTCATATGGGTTTTGTCCATTCATATTATCCCCCTCTTTCTACATGCTTTTTAAGCTTACAGATACAGTATAACACTTTTATTAGCACTCGTCAATAGTGAGTGCTAATATATTATAAAAAAAATTATTTGATTAATTTTTTCTTTTTATCATTTAATATTTGATCCATTTTTTCTAAAAATTCAATACTACTATAAGAAATATGAGGAGAGTTTGTATTTCCAATATGCATTGGATACTTTTCTTTTCCTCTAAAATCTATATTAGTTTCTATTAAAGATTGATTTGTTAATACTTGTTCTTCTGTCATACATTCTAAATCACTTGGAATATGCAATATCCCTCTCATATCAAACATTTTACTATTTTCACATATACAATGTCTATAGAGTGGAAATATTGGATTCATTCCTATTCCAAAATATGGAATACATTGATATTGTTCTAACAAAGATAAGAAACATAATCCATTATCAGAAAATATCTGATATTCTTTACGAATCTCATCCATACTTTTTTCTAAATATTTAGAAAGATAATTTAAAAAAACTTCTCCGTGATGTTTTCCTTTGGATACGATAATTAATCTTCCATCTGGGACAATTAAGTACCCAATTTCACGAATAGAACAATATCTTCTATCAATTACTTCTTCTTCCATATAAAACGAATTTCCATAAAACGAAGTAAATTCGTTATTATTCATAAATAAATGATCCCCTTTTATTTTTTCTTATTATTTGTGAAATCAGTTCCAAATGGAGATTCATAAGTAGTTGTTCCTGTTCCGATATAATTTAAATACATATGATTTTCACAAATATTCTTTTCTAATCTCTGAAATCCATCTAACATGGCTTCTGGATAAAGATAAGGTGCTTGTTTTAATAATAGATATCCTTCTTTTTGCGTCTCATCTATTACACCATCTTCTAACATACGTCCTCCAATATACATAGTAGCACCTGTCTTAAATAAAGCATCTAAATAAAATTCATAAGTTGCTCTTCTTTTATGAAAATATTTTTCAACATATTGATCGGCAACCATCTTATGTGTATCACCATTCACAACAGGTAAAAAAACACCTTCTTTTGTAATAATATACCCTGGTAAATAAGGTGATATTTCTGCATCATTTGTGAGTGCTAACATAGTAAATGGTTTATTATCACAATCATATAGTGTAGTAAATTGTATCATATTAGCTTCTTTTAATTTTTTTAATTCTTGAATTTTTAAACTTGGATTATATACGAGGTTCATACTTCCACCTTTTCTAATTTCTATTCATACTTTTCATATCTAAAATCATATCCAATCGATCAATTACTGGAAATCCACGATCTTTAGGAACAAGAGAAAATTTAATCGAAATGCCTCCCCTTTTCTCCCAATCTACTAAATTTCCTGTAAAATCATCAATTAAAATAGCCCCTTTAGGATTCACCATATCTGTTTTATGTAATTGCTTTGGAACAGATATAATTGTAATTCCCGGTAATTCTTTTTTTAAATATGCGACTTTTTCTAATATTTCACTCTGAGAATTCACATGTGTTAAAATTGCCACATCAAATTGTTTAGAAGCAATTATTTTTTTAATAGCTCGAATCGAATGATGAATTTGTGGTGCTTCCTGAATCAGTGAGTTCCATTCTAAATTTTCATAAAATTGAATTAATGCTTTTTCTTCTGTCACATCGATATTTTCTTTTTCTAATCGTTTATAAATAATGGGAATCGTATCTAATATGACACCATCAAAATCAATATATAATTTTTTCATATAAGCTCCTATCTATGTTGTTTTTCATTATTTTTTGTAATTGTATTCACAATATCACGAATATAATCATTTTCTATTTCTTGTTCTAAATGCTGATTTCTTAACATTACATAACCTTCATTAAAATCTTCATATACATAGTTCGGATTTTGATAACTACAACGTTCTGCAGTAAGCAAAAACTTCGTCGTAACATTTTCAATAATACGATCTACATCAAATACATATCCCATTGCTTGTAATTTTCTTGTAGATATTCCTTCCGGAATATTTTGCTTTCCAAATACATTTTCTTTAATCATTGTTTTAAATGGTTGTGATTTTGCCACTCCAAGATAAGAGATTCCCATCTTTTCTAATTCAGCTAATAAAACATTTTCTGAAAAAGCAAAAGAATGAACAGTATCTGAAAAACGATCTGGTAACTTAGAACCAAGTTGATATAATTTTCGACGAATTTTCTTCTGAAATTTTTCCTCTTCTAAAGAATAAAATACTTGTTTATGATCTTGTATTGCATATAAATAGCACTGTAATTCTCCATTCTCATAAGTCATCCCATAACGTAAATAAGGTAATACATATTTACATTCTATACCGTTGATTTCCTTTACAAGTGTTGGAATCAATGCATATGGTGTTTCTTGTCCATAATCTTGTGCTTCCCGATGAATTTGTAATTTACAATCGAAAGATTCTAAATCATATTCTTGTGCTTCCATAAAAGTTTGATCCATTAAAAACTGTCGATATCTATCTATAAAAGCAACTGGATGATTTAAATCCCATGGCGTAGCTTTTAAAAATAAATATGCAATACAATCACGAATCACATCCCTCGTAATTGTATTAGTAGCTACTTTACTAGGTACCTCTAACCATTTATGATTACTTTGTATTAAAGTAATCATATATCTTTCTAATGCATCTAAAAAAGCAGAATAATCATCGATCATTAAAGTATATTTCCCTTGATTTTGAAATATCACTTTTCCTTCTACTTTTGTATCAAATTGAATACGAAGTGTCCCATAAGTAGTAGCAATCAAACCATCCTGAGCACCCTCTACAATTTCCTTTACAATCAAATCTAGTTGTTCTTTCATGTTTATCACTCTCATTATTATCATAGCATAAATAATAGATTAAAAAAAGATGCATTATTTCAATGCATCAATTAATTCAGCTTTTTTCATTGTTGAATATCCTTCGATGTTTTTCTCTTTTGCTAATTTCTTTAATTCAGCAACTGTCATTTTTGATAAATCTGTTGTTTCTTCTTTTTCAGTTACTTTTTCTTCTTTTTTTGTTTCTTTCTTTTCAACTTTTTTCGTTTCAGTTTTTTCAGCTTTTACTGTTTTAGAAGCTTTTTCAATTGCTTTTGTATCACCATTTAAAGCAGCTTTTGCAACTTCTACTAAATTTGTAAATGCCTGTGGATTATCGATTGCAATCTCACTTAACATCTTACGGTTTACAACAACTCCAGCAATATTTAATCCGTTAATGAACTTAGAATAACTAATTCCATTCATACGGCACGCTGCATTAATACGTGTAATCCATAACTTTCTAAAATCTCTTTTCTTTTGTCTTCTATCTCTATATGCATATTTTAATGAATGCATCACTTGTTCATTTGCTGAACGGTATAATCTGTGTTTACTACCAAAATATCCTTTGGCTTGTTTCATTACTTTTTTATGACGTGCACGACTAATCGTACCACCTTTTACTCTTGCCATAATATATCCTCCTTCTTTTTATTAGTTAATTACTTTTTTAATTCTGTTGTAATCAGACTTACTTAAGCTTTGACCTTTACGTCTATCTCTATTGAATTTAGAACTCTTCTTACCAGTATTGTGACGTGATCCACCTTTACCGATTTTAATTGTTCCACCAGGTCTAATCTTTAAAGCTTTTGCAATTCCTTTATGCGTTTTCTTTTTAATCTTCTTTGCCATAACCTAATCCTCCTTATTTTTCTTTTTTTGGAGCTAGTAACATATTCATGAATTTACCATCTAATGTTGGTGCAGATTCAATCACAGCTACATCCTCTAACTCTTTTGCAAAACGAAGTAATACATCTTTCCCTAAATGAGTATGTGCAAGTTCTCTTCCACGGAAACGAATATTAGCTTTTACTTTATGTCCTTTTTCTAAATACTTTTTGGCATTACGAACACGTGTATTAAAGTCATGAATATCAATTGAAACAGAAAGACGATATTCCTTCACATCTAAATTTGCTTCCCTTTGACGTTTCATATTCTCTTTTTGTTTCTTTTTATTTTCATACTTAAATTTATTATAGTCCATAATTTTACATACTGGTGGTTGGGCATTCGAATTCATTAACACCAAATCAAATCCAGCATAATTTGCCAACGTTAAAGCATCTTTAATTGGTTTTACCCCTAATTGTTCTCCATTTGGACCAATTACCATTACTTCTCTTGCTCGTATTTGTTCGTTAATAAACAAATCTCTTTCTCTACTAGCGATAATAGACACCTCCAAAAAAAGTGGATACGCAAAAGTATCCACAATCAACCATTCTAAATATTATATTAAATATTATATATTTTGGCATAAACCCAAAGCGATTTGCAATCGGGTGAGAAGTGGATCTTCTGCTTTCCTTTTCAAATTACATAGTGATTATACTAATAAATACTATGTTTGTCAAGTTTTTATTTTCCAATTTTCTAAATTTTTATATACCAATTCGCATATTAACTAATGATGTATGGGTTGGACTTTGTGCCGTCTCCCGACATGATTGCAATAGTTGATTTTAAATAGATAACTGGACGAACTCCAGAAATCGCAGTGGCACTAAGATAATCAAACATCATCATACCGCTATCGTTATATCCGTTCCACACATACCATGGTGCTTTATCCCAAGAAGACATCGCTCCATTCATCGTAAAGTAGTAGTATTGACCTTCCGGCATATCATCTAACAAGTAATTTATTGTACAAACATTAAATTCCTCATTTGCGGCAGATACTGATGTACATGACGAATTTGTACTTGCTCTTAATACGTCTGTGACATTAGGTAATCCGATATTTCCTGTCCATTGATATGCTTTTTCTTGTCTTAAATTATTTGTAATACTATCACTTCCACTTTGACCTAATTGTATTCCCCCAATATTATACATGTGAATTTGTACTTGTCCTTTCGCAGTTTGATTTAAACTATTATAGTATTCTCCATTTAAGTATTCTGCCAAACTAGAATCTTCTGTTACAGTTCCACTTTTACTTCCAAATGTGTATGTTCCCACACTCTTCCATACACACTACATCCGTAAGTTGGACTACTGCAATAAGTATTATTTGTAGTTAGACGATGGTTTCTTTCATCAAATGCTCTATCTGGTAACCATTCATCTCTAATAATTTTATATGTTCCATCACTCTCTTTAGCAATAATTCTCCATAATTCATCATTAAACATAATATAGTTATTTGGTTCACATTTATTAATAAAATAATGTACCGTTTTTTCAAATAATATACACAACGCAAAAAAGTTGTTCCCACGATGAAAACAACTTTTTTTATCAAGTGATTGAAACAACTCCTTATTTTTAAACCAATGAGAAAGAGATTATTATCTAAATACCCCCCCCCATGGTAACTTCTTGCTAATCAATATAATTTTCACCATATACACCACGCAACTTTCTTCTACTATCTTCATTTTATCATATTTTTATTAAAAGAAAAAGGATTTCTGTTTCAGTTGACAGTATATTACTAATAGAGGAATTTCTAGGTGTCCACTTCCAAGATAAGTATGAGAGACATATCATCAAACATTTCATACATCT
>CALVQD010000057.1 GCA_944355255.1 uncultured Bacilli bacterium | reverse complement strand
AATAAATTGCATTAAAAAGATAAATAAAGGAATTGTGCAATTACTTTTGTAAATTTTAAAAATTCCTATTTTTGTTATGTGTTTTACAATATATTTTTCTTAAAATTGTCATAATTTAATCGAATTTTCTTGCTTTTTCTTGTGCTCAGTTGTGCATTTTCTATTGTAATTTAAGCATTTCTAATTATTTTTTAATAATTGTGCACTTTACTTAGAATTTAACGCTCTTTTCTTGTTTTGAATCTGATATGCAACTTTCAATAAAATACTATCAGGAATAAAACGAGTGAAGAATTTACTTAATTTCATAGTGATTCCTGGAATAATTACCATTTTTCTGTAAAACATCTTCTTAACTGCATATTCTGCTACATCTCTACTCTCTAATCCTTTTAACTGAAAAGATACTTTAGCGACTTTATTAAATTCGGTATTGACCGGACCAGGACATAATGCTCCAATGTATACATGACTTTTTTCTTTTCTTAGTTCTTCGTGAATTGCTTCTGTTAATCTTAATACATATGCTTTTGTTGCATAATAAGTGGCCATAAGAGGGCCAGGTAAAAAAGCAGCAGATGAAGCAACATTTAAAATATAACCTTTATCTCTCTTTTTAAAATCTTTTAAAAATAATTTTGTTAAAGTATGAACAGATTTAATATTTAAATCAATCATATCTAATTCTTTATCTAAATTTGTATCACTGAATTCACCAAATAATCCAAAACCTGCGTTATTGATTACAATATCAATCTCTTTATCTTTTACTTCTTGATAAAGTTCCATACAATTAAAAGTAGTAGAAATATCCATCACAATACATTCTACATTTGTATTTAATTCTTTTTTTAATGCTTGTAATTTCGTTTTTCTTCTTGCAACTAAAATTAAATCATAACCCATTTCACTTAAAACACGAGCCATGTCTCTTCCAATTCCTGAGCTTGCTCCAGTTATTAATGCTAGCATAAGTATCACCATATCCATTATATAATAATTTCTTTTTATTATCAACGAAAAAAAGGCTATTTGCCTTTTTCCTGTTCTCGTTTTTCTTTCTGTTTTTTAGATGCAGCATCTGCAATTTTTGTTTCCTCTTCAAAATTCTTTTTTCTTTGGTTTTTACGAACTGGTTTTCGGTGTTGATAAATTGGAGCTTTATCTTCTGGTATAAGAGATAAAACTGTATTAATTATTTCCATGTAATACTCAAATAATTTTGCAAATGAAGATAACTCTATTTCATGATCAATCCATGTTGGAAGTACGATATCGTTGTTTTGATTATGACGAATCCAATTTTTAGATACTCCTAACACATAGGCATATGGTAAATATTCATAAAATTGTTCACTAGATTTTGCTTTTGCTTCTTTTAAGTATCTACGAAATCCTTCAATTTTACGGACAATATAAGAGTGTTCTTGAAATCTCTTTTGAATCTCTTTTCCTAGAAATAACATCACGACCATCATAATAGTACAAATTAGATAGAACCAATTATATCTTAAACTAGTAAATGAATAAAGAATCATAGCGAAAAGAGGAATTAAAACAATGACATAAGCAATTTGTTTTAAATACTGTACTGGATGTTTTACCGTAAACAATAAACATAGTATCGCAAATAATGTAAATAACACGCATATAATAGAATCTGATAATATTCCAATAACGCTAAAACAGAAACATAACTCTAATGATAAAAATGCAAATAGAGTAAGTCCATAAATGAGGTAGAGCAAAAAGTAAGATTTTTTATCATATACGCGATCTTCTAAAGAACGTATATTTAATTGTTTTTTCGCATACGCTAATTTTGAATAAAATTTTCCCTTGAGTGTATCGATTACAACACGGTTAGATTTTGAAAATAATTGTTGAAAGACATATACTTCTACATCATCTTCACTATCAATTTCTTTTAACTTGATTAATTGAAATGCTTTTGTATGATCATTTGTCTGAATTTCTTCAATTTTTAACAGTCCTCTAGTCGCGAAAGAAACAATATAAGAAGTAATTTCTTTATCACCAGCTTCTCCTTTAAAGATAAGACCAATTTCTGCAGGTGTTAAATCACCTGGAGGGGTTTTTACATAAGGAGGACGTTTTACCTTTCTCTTGGCCATTAAATAAAGAATAAAGGCAATAATTAACATACATCCTGTAAATAAGAAGAAGATAAAGGCATTCGTATGATAATTATTATGATCTTGATAAAAATAATCATCAGGAACATCTACCATAAAAGAAACTTGTGGATGTTCTTCAAAAGATGAAATTGTACCAGTTATATGATTTCCCGAAACATGATAATCAATCAAATTATCTGCAATCACTTCTTGATCAAACAACCATTGAAAATGTTCCAATTCTTCTAAATCTTCAAATTCTATATCAAAAGAAAGTGATTCGATATTTGCATAGTCCTCTTCTTGTAACAAAGGTATATATAACGTATCGCCAATTCCCTCAATACTAGAAAAATCGTAAAGATAAGATAGCGTATAGGTTGGGTTTTTATCATTTACTTTAGCTTGTAAATACATTGCATCTCCAAAATTAGAATAACGAAAAGATAATGCACTTCCTTCTACTTGGCGAATACTTGCAAGTCTATGATCACCGGTTTTTGCAACAAAATAGAATGGTAACTTACGTACCACGACCGCCTCTCCTTGTCCACCAACTTCTCCAGTTTCTGTGACATAAACTACGCTATCCTTCGTTATTTTTAAGTCTAATGAAATCTGCTTATAATTAATATTAGAATCTGCCTTTACTGAAAATGGAAATAAACAGCAAATACACAATAATACTATATTCCATCCCTTTTTCATATCTTCACCTACTAATAATAGTATACAACAAAAAAGAATAATCTTAAAAATATTTTTCAAAAAAGAGTTATGATTTTTTCATAACTCCTCCCAACGCTTCATTCCATACTTGCAAATCAATTGGTACTAAAATATTCTCATTCAATACACGTAATTGCTCATCTATATTACTTTTATCTGTAATAAATATCTTTTCTCCTTCTAGTTTATCATATTGTGTTCGAATATATACTTTATCATCAATAATATTTATAAACTCATAGTTTGGACAATCTATTTTGATTGAAAAGTCATCATCAGTCACAATACTATTTTGAAGAGATTGATGTAAAAATGGTAATGATAGAGCCATTTCTCCACGATATATTTCTTTTTTCATAAATTTTCCATCTTCATCATAAACCATATGATTCTTCACTGCATCGATACGACGAAACATAAAACCTGGATACTGATTTGTCTCGTCATCGTGATATATCTGTTCTTGACTTTCTACTTGTAATTTATTTTCTTGATCTAAATAACACTGAATCATCTTTGTATTTAAAATCGAATGACGCTTTTTATTTTCATCTGTTGTTTTCGTGGTTACTCCAAAATATAGTTGACATTGTTTTTGATAATCAGTATTTAGTTTCAAATAATAAAAATTACAATCTTGATATGGAACTTGATTTGTAATATTATCTTTTTTTAAAATGATTTGACTATCTTGTTCTTGAATATCTATCGTTCCTGGAGCATCAAAAAAATGAACGACTTCTGTTAGTAAATATTGAAACGCTGATTTATTATTTTGTATTGTTCTCGGTATTTTTGAGAGAATTTTCTGTTTTACATCTATCATGTTCCTACCTCCAACCGTCAACATGATACTATAATCAAAGTTATTTTACAAGCTTTTTTTGGAATTGTTCACAAAAAAAGAAGCAATTATGCTTCTTCTACTAATTCTAAGATGACCATAAGTGCATCGTCACCTTTTCTTTCATCTAATTTTAAGATTCTAGTATATCCTCCATTACGAGTTGCATAACGAGGTGCTAATTCATCAAATACTTTCTTAACAGCAGCTTTATCGTTATGTAAGAAAGCTAATGCTTTTCTTCTTGCTACTAAAGATCCATCTTTTCCGTATGAAATCATTTTATCAACAAACTTACGAACTTCTTTTGCTCTTGTTTCTGTTGTTTGAATTCTTCCATTCATGATGACATCTTTTGTTAGGTTAGCAAGCATACTTCTTCTATGTTTATTTGTACGTCCTAATTTTCTATAAGCCATTATATTCCCTCCTAACTAGTCTTCATCACGGAATTTAAGTCCCATATCTTTAATTTTGTCAATAACTTCTTTTAAAGATTTTTTACCTAAATTACGAATTTTCATCATTTCCATTTCTGATTTTTCTGTTAAATCTCCAAGAGTATTAATTCCTGCTCTTTTTAAACAATTGTATGCACGAACAGAGAAGTCTAAGTCATCGATTGATGTTTCTAATTTCTTCATTTTGCTATCTTCTTGTTTTGCATTCATAATACCTGTTGTATCAGCAATTTCACTTAAGTTTGTAATAATATTTAAGTGTTCAATTAAAATTTTTGCTCCTAATGCCATAGCTTCTTCTGGACGAAGAGAACCATTTGTTTGAACATTCATAGTAAGTTTATCATAACTTGCATCTTGTCCAACACGAGCATTTGTAACATCATAACTAATTCTCTCAATTGGAGAATACAATGCATCAATTGGAATAAATCCAATTTTTTTATTTTCTAATAACTTTTTATTTTCATTTGATGGAACATATCCACGACCATTACTTACGATAAATTCCATATCTAATTTTCCACCTTTTGAAACAGTAGCGATTACTTGATCTTTGTTGATAATTTCAACATCAGCATCTGTTTCAATATCAGCAGCAGTTACTGTCTTTTCACTATCTACATATAAATGCATTGTTTTATCTTCATCAGAATGATTTTTTACAACGATATTTTTTAAATTTAAAATAATAGTTGTAACATCTTCAACAACACCTTCAATTGTTTGGAATTCATGTGCAACTCCATCAATTTTTACTGCTACAATTGCACTTCCTGGCATACTTGATAGCATTACTCTTCTAAGTGCATTTCCAATTGTTGTTCCAAATCCTCTTTCAAGAGGTTCTAATTCGAATTTTCCATAATTATTATTTTCTACATAATCTGTTATTTTATAAATAGGTTTTTCAAAATTTAACACTATTCCACACTCCTTTTCTTATTATCCACGTGGACGTTTTGGTGGACGGCATCCATTATGTGGTATAGGTGTAACGTCAGTGATTGCAGTAATCTCAAGTCCAGCAGTTTGTAAAGAACGAACAGCAGTTTCACGTCCAGAACCAATTCCTTTTACAAAAACTTCAACTTTTTTCATACCCATACCTGCAGCTGCTTTTCCTGCTGCTTCTGCTGCTTGACCTGCAGCGAATGGAGTTGATTTTTTACTTCCTTTAAATCCTAAAGTACCAGCTGAAGCCCAACTAATTGCATTTCCATCTTTATCACTAATTGTTACAATTGTGTTATTGAATGTAGAATGAATATAAGCCTTACCTTCAGGTACATTCTTCTTCACTTTACGTTTTCTTGGTTTATAAGCCATTTTCATAACCTCCTTTAACGTTTATTATTTCTTTTTATTTGCTACAACTTTTCCTTTACCTTTACGAGTTCTAGCATTACGGTTAGTTCTTTGACCTCTTACAGGTAAACCTTTTTTATGACGAGTACCTTGGTAAGAATTAATTTCCATTTTTGTTTTAATATTCATGTTGATTTCACGACGTAAATCTCCTTCAGTTGTATATTTGTTTACTTCGTCACGAATACGAACTAACTCTTCTTGAGTTAAGTCTTTTGCTTTTGTGTTTACATTTACGTTTGCATCATTACAAATTCTAGTAGCAAGACTTCTTCCAATACCATAGATGTAAGTTAATGCGATTTCAATTCTCTTGTTATTTGGCAAATCAATACCTTTAATACGTGCCATTAAAACACCTCCTATTTTTAACCTTGTCTTTGTTTGTGTTTAGGGTTTTCACAAATTACCATAACCCTACCTTTACGTTTGATTACACGACATTTGTCGCAAATTGGTTTTACCGATGGTCTTACCTTCATATAAATCCCTCCTATTATTTTCTATAGGTTATACGCCCGCGTGTTAAATCATATGTTGAAACTTCCACGGTCACTCTATCACCTGGTAAAATGCGAATATAGTGCATTCGGATTTTACCAGAAACGCCGGCTATAATCGTGTGTCCGTTTTCAAGTTCTACTTTAAAATTAGCATTTGGTAAAGTTTCAACAACTTTCCCTTCTAATTCAATTACATCTTCTTTTGCCATTTTCTCACCTCTTTGTTAAAATTTCATAACCATCTTCTGTTACTAGAACAGTATGTTCAAAGTGAGCAGATGGTTTTAAATCAGCGGTTACAATTGTCCATTCATCATCTAATTCATAGATGTCAGCAGTACCACTGTTTAACATTGGTTCCACTGCAATTACCATTCCTTTTTTTAAAATTGGACCTGTATTTTGCTTCCCATAATTTGGTACATCTGGCATTTCATGTACTTCGCTTCCAACGCCATGTCCTACAAGTTCTTTTACAACACCTAGATGATATTTATCTGCACACTTACTTACCATATATCCAATATCACCTACTCTAGCACCATCATGGATTGCAGATAAGCCTTCATATAGAGCTTCTTCCGTATGTTTTAAAAGTTCCTCTTTTTCTGGACTTACTTTTCCCACTGGATAACTCCATGCGGAATCTCCATGATATCCTTTATAACAAGCACCAATATCGATTGATACAATATCACCTTCTTTTAATTTACGATTGGATGGAATACCATGCACAACTTCTTCATTTACTGAAATACAACAAGCATTTGGAAATCCATATAATCCTTTAAAAGATGGTGTTGCACCTTGTTTTCTAATATATGATTCAGCAAGCTGATCTAGCTCCATTGTGGTGATACCCGGCTTTATATACTGTTTTATATAGTTATGAGTATCACCAACAATTTTACCAGCAATTCTTAAAAGTTCAATTTCCCTATCTGATTTAATACTAATCATGAGAAACGCCTCTTTCTAGTACTTCTACAATGTTATCAAATACTTCATTGGTAGATTTCGTACTATCAACACGGTATAAATTACCATGATTTTTATAGTAATCTAAAAGTGGAAGGGTATTATCTAGATATGCTTGATAACGCGCTTCAAATGTCTGTTCATTATCATCACTACGAACAGTTAGTTTTGAGCCACATTTATCACATATATTTTCTACTTTTGATTCCATACCAGCGATTAGATCATTGTAAATCGCACCACAGTTTGGACAAGATTTACGACCTAATATACGGTTTTTACAAAGTTCTTTTGGAACATCCAAATAAATCACAATGCCATGTTCTAGATGCATTTCATCAAGCATATGTTCATAAGCTTCCGCCTGTGACACATTACGAGGAAATCCATCTAAGATATATCCATTTTTACAATCCTCTTGATTCAAACGATTCTGTAATAATTGTAATACAATATCGTCAGAAATCAAAGAACCAGACTCCATTAATTTTTTGATTTTGATATCTAGTTCACTATCTCCTTTTGTGGCAGCTCTTAGTAAGTCACCTGTAGAGATATGAGGTAAGTGATATTTTTCTTCAATTAATTTTGATTGTGTTCCCTTTCCTGCAGCAGGAGGGGCTATGAAAATAATACTTTTCATCTTCTTCGTCTTCTTCCTCTTGAACCTGTATAATTTCTACTAATTAATTTACTTTCTACTTGTCTGTAAGTTTCAAGTGCAACTCCAACAACAATTAGAAGTCCAGTACCACCAATTGATACACTGGTAGGTAAATTAGAAAACATTCCGAATACAATTGGAAGTCCAGCAATCACTGCAAGACAAAGTGCTCCAACTAATGTAATACGGTTTAATGTTTTTGAAATATATTTTACAGTATCATCTCCTGGATGTACTCCTGGAATATATCCACCATTTTTTTGTAAATTTTCAGCAAGCTCCTTTGGTTTTAATTGTAAATATGTATAAAAATAAGTAAATGCGATAATTAATACAATATATAGTACAAAACCTGTACCTGTCTGAAAAGATAACCATTTTTCTACAAATAATGTCATTGATTCATTTTTAATGAGTTGAGCAATTAATCCTGGAACGGAAATAATTGCTGATGCGAAAATGACTGGGATAACAGAAGCAGAGTTTAATTTGAATGGAATATAACTTTTATTTCCACCAATTCCTGCTCCAGATTGATTTGCGTATTGAATTGGAATACGACGTTCTGCAGATTGTTCAAAGACAACTGCGATAACAATCGCAAGATACATAACAACAAATAAGATAAATTTGGTAATTCCAAATAATGTTTGTTGTAGATCTCCTCCTGTTACAAATCCGTTATAAGCATCGACAAACATACTTGGCATAGTAGCAATGATACCTGCCATAATGATTAAAGAGGTACCATTTCCTACACCCTTCTTTGTAATTTGATCACCAATCCAAAGTAAGAATGCAGTACCAGCTGTTAAAATCAATGCGAATTCCATATATTGTAATGAAGTTCCATTTTGAATAAATGCGAATGAGAATAAATACCCTTGGATAAATGCAAGTGCAATACCAGCTACACGAGTAATCTGATTTAACTTGTTTCTTCCTGTTTGACCTTGTTTTGAAAGTTCAGTCAAATATGGAACAATATCCATTTGTAGTAATTGTATGATGATAGATGCCGTAATATATGGCATAACACCAAGTGCAAAAATAGAGAATTTCTCTAAGGCACCTCCACCCATCGCATTAATCAATTCTAGAAATCCTAAATTAGATCTCAATAATTTTGCATCGACTCCTGGAACAATAATTGTCGTTCCTAGTTTAAAAATGAATAAGCAGAATAAAGTGAAGTAGATTCTCCTTCTTAAGTCCTTGTTTTCAGGCTTAAATATTTGCTTCATAGTCGCAAACATGTTAGATCACCTCAGCTTTTCCACCTAATTTTTCTATTTGTTCTTTTGCTGTTTTTGAAAATTTACTAGCTTTAACAACTAATTTCTTTTCTAAAACACCGTTTCCTAAAACTTTAATTCCACATAATTGTTTTTTTACAAGTCCCATTTCTTTTAAAAGTTCTGGAGTTACTTCTACACCATTATCGAATTTATTTAAATCACTTAGATTGATTGTTGCATATTCTTTTTTGAATTTCGCATTTGTGAAACCTCTCTTTGGAAGTTTTCTATATAGTGGGAATTGTCCACCTTCGAACCATCCTGGAACTCCTCCACCACTTCTTGCGTTTTGACCTTTTTGACCGCGTCCTGAAGTTTTTCCAAGACCGCTACCAACACCACGTCCAACACGTTTTTTTGTAGTTGTAGCTCCAACACCTGGTTTTAATTCATGTAGTTTCATTATCTAATTTCCTCTACTTTCTTTCCACGTAATGCTGCAACTTTTTCGATTGTTCTTTGTGATTTTAATGCTTCTAATGTAGCATAAGCCATATTAACTTTTGTACTAGAACCAAGTGATTTTGAAAGAATGTTCTTTACACCAGCAAGTTCAAGTACACTACGAACTGGTCCACCAGCTTTTACTCCAGTACCTTTACTAGCAGGTTTTAACATAACTTTACTAGCTCCTCTTCTTCCGATTGCTTCATGTGGAATTGTATCATCAACGATAGATACACGAACGATATTTTTTGTAGCAGCTTGCACAGCTTTTTTAATTGCATCTGGAACTTCGTTTGCTTTTCCAGAACCAATTCCTACTTTACCTTTTCTATCTCCAACTGCTACAACAGCTGAGAAACGGAAATGACGTCCACCCTTTGTAACTTTTGTTACACGAGTAATTGTAATAACTTCTTCATCATATAACTTTGGTTGTCTTTCTCTTCTTCTACGTTGTGGTTTTGATGAATTCTTTTTGTTATTTTTATCAAAAGATTTTTGTTCTTTTTGAACTGGGTTTTGGTTCATATCCTTATTATCCATAACTAACCCTCCTTATATTAGAATTCTAATCCATTTTCACGTGCAGCTTCAGCTAAAGCTTTTACACGTCCATGATATAGGTATCCACCTCTATCGAATTTAACATTTTTAATTTTTGCTTTTAATGCTCTCTTAGCGATTAATTCTCCTACTTTTTTAGCAGCATCGATGTTGCTTCCGTTTTCTAATTTTAATTCTTTATCAATAGAAGAAGCACTCACAAGTGTAGCATTTGTTTCATCATCTATGATTTGCGCAAAAATATTTTTATTTGATCTAAACACATTAAGTCTTGGACATTCTTTTGTTCCAACAACTTTTTCTCTTACACGAGCGTGTCTAGCTTTTCTCATTTCATTACGAGATTCTTTCTTTATCATAGTAAACGCTCCTTTGCTAATATTTAACTATGCTGCTTTTTTACCTTCCTTACGACGTACATGTTCATCCGCATAACGGATTCCCTTTCCTTTGTAAGGTTCTGGTCTTCTAATGTCACGGACATTAGCAGCAAAATTTCCAACTAATTGTCTGTCGATTCCTCTTACAAACAATTCAGTATTGCTTGGTGATTCTAATTGAATCCCAGCTGGAATTTCCATTTCTACTGGATGTGAGTATCCAGCACTAACAACTAGTGTATTTCCCTTTACTTGAAAACGGTATCCTACACCAACTGCTTCTAATTTCTTTTCGAAACCTTTTGTTACTCCAGTAATCATATTTGCAATATTTGCATTTGCTGTTCCATGGTATGCTTTAAAATTATCATTTTTTCTTTCTACTGATAATTTATCTCCATCCACTTTTACAGTAATATTTCTATTTACTTCAGTAGAAAGATTACCTTTAGGACCAGTTACACGAACAATATTACCATCTACTTCTACAGTAACTCCTTCAGGAATCGATAAAATTCTGTTTCCAATTCGACTCATATTATCTTCCTTTCTACCAAATGTATGCAAGTACTTCTCCACCAAGAGAATTTTCACGTGCGTGTTTATCTGTCATAATTCCTTTTGATGTAGAAATAATTGCGATTCCAAGACCGTTTAATACACGTGGTACATCTTGTGCCTTAGCATATACACGTAATCCTGGCTTTGAAATTCTTTTTAATCCTGTAATAACACGTTCTTTTTTATTTCCATATTTTAATGTAAGAACAATAACATCTTGTACTTTTCCTTTTTTTGTTGTGTAATCACTAATGAATCCTTCTTCTTTTAAGATTCTAGCGATTTCTAATTTCATTTTTGAAGCGGGTACTTCAACTTCTGCGTATCGCATTTGATTTGCGTTACGAATTCTTGTAAGCATATCTGCGATTGGATCTGTTACCATAATTATCCTCCCTTCTTACTACCAGCTTGATTTTTTCATTCCTGGTATTTGTCCTTTATAAGCTAGTTCTCTGAAACAAATACGGCAAATTCCATATTTTTTAAGAACTGCATGAGGTCTTCCACATCTTGAACAACGTGTATATTCACGTACTTTAAATTTCTGTGGTCGACTTGCTTTTACTTTCATACTAGTTTTAGCCATAATATTCCTCCTAATTCATTTATTAGTTCTTAAAAGGCATTCCGAAACCTTTTAATAAGTCATACGCTTCGTCGTTTGTTTTTGCTGTAGTAACGAAAACAATGTCCATACCACGTACTTTAACAACGTTATCATAATCTATTTCTGAGAAAATTAGTTGTTCAGTTAATCCTAATGTATAGTTTCCTCTACCATCAAATGAACGATGTGAAACTCCTCTAAAGTCACGTACACGAGGTAATGTAATACTAATTAATTTATCTAAGAAGTTATACATATTTTCTCCACGTAATGTTACTTTACATCCAATAGGTTGACCTTCTCTTACTTTAAATCCTGCGATTGCTTTTTTCGCTTTTGTTACAACAGGTTTTTGTCCAGTAATTTGAGCAAGATCTTCAACAGCAGCATCCAATAATTTAGAATTTGTTGTTGCGTCTCCTACACCCATATTCACAACAATTTTATCAAGAGCTGGAACTTCCATAATACTCTTGTAATTATATTTTTCTCTTAAGCTAGGTACGATTTCCTTATTATACTTTTCTTTTAGGCGGTTCATAATTTACCCTCCTTCCAATTAGTCAAGGTTTGAATTAGATTTTTTAGTACATCTAACTTTCTTACCTTTTTTATCAGTTTTATGTCCGATTCTAGTTCTTTTCTTTGTCTTAGGGTCTAAAATCATAACATTTGAAGCATGAATTGGAGCATTCATTTCAACAATGCTTCCAGCCCCTTGTCCAGATGGTTTTACATGTTTTTTAACAACATTTACACCTTCTACAACAACACGGTTTTCACTTCTAAGTACTTTTGTGATGATTCCTTCTTTTCCCTTATCTTTTCCGGCAATAACAACTACTTTATCTCCAGACTTTAAGTTCATGTTCATCCTCCTTATTATGAGACTATAACACTTCTTTTGCAAGTGAAACAATCTTCATAAAATTTTTGTCACGTAATTCACGTGCGACTGGTCCAAATACACGAGTTCCAACTGGAGTTCCATCATCTTTAATAATAACGCAAGCATTATCATCAAATTTGATATATGATCCATCTTCACGTCTTAAACCAGATTTACTTCTAACGATTACCGCTTTCACAACTTTTCCTTTTGCAACAGTTCCGTTTGGAGTTGCTTTTTTAACAGTTGCGACAACGATATCACCAATATTTCCCGTTTTTACTTTACTTCCACCAAGCACACGAATAATTGAAACTTCACGTGCTCCAGAGTTATCAGCTACTTTTAAACGAGTTTCTTGTTGTACCATGTTTTTATCCTCCTTTTCGAGCAGCAATTATAAAACGATTGCTTTTTCTACTACTTCGACTAAACGGAAATGTTTATTTTTAGAGATTGGACGAGTTTCTACAATACGAACAATATCTCCAACATTTGCAACATTCTTTTCATCGTGGGCAGTATATTTTTTTGAGTATTTTGCACGTTTTTTATAAATTGGGTTTACTTTGTAAGTTTCAACTAATACAGTGATTGTTTTATCAGCTTTATTACTTACAACTTTTCCCACTAATTCATGAGTTTTCTTTTCCATAATGCCCTCCTAGTTCTTTTCTAGCTCACGTTCACGTAAGATTGTTTTCATACGTGCAACAAGCTTTCTAAGTTCTTTAATTCTTGAAGGTT
>CALVQD010000056.1 GCA_944355255.1 uncultured Bacilli bacterium | reverse complement strand
TTAAATGTGCAAAAGATTTGCGTGTTTTTTTAAATATTCTCCTATATACTGTCTTTGTTGTATGTCCTTTCCATATAAAAGCATGATATGACTATGAAAAATCAAGACTTTTCACCTACAAATCCATATTAAATAAATTGTAGTCTTCATCAGATTCTCCATTCATTTTGATGATCAAATTTGATATGGTTTCATAAGATTTTGAATATGAATTAGGTATAGACAAATATTTAATATTATTTTCTTGACAAATAGATATTTTTTTCTTGTCATTTTGAAGTGTTCTGCTATAGGAAACATAATGTTCTCCACCATTTAATTCAATCACAACCCGTGGGATAAGGTTTCCAAATATATTTTTTGAGAATAAAACCAAATCAAATTCTGATTTTTCAAAATATTTTTTTAAAGATTCATCTTCTACTTTCGGCAAAACTTTTCTAACCGGTTGATTCCTTTTAATAGAATATCTTTTATATACACTACAAAACTGAGTCAATGTCGAGAATAACTCTTTTTCACATTCGCTACCGTTCGATAAACCGATTTCTATCTTGTTAACACTGGATTTTGCCACTTCAAAAGAACCATTCATTTTAGCATACTGATAAAGAGAAATAATATCATCTTCTTTATCTTTATTTGCCAAAGCGTTTAAAGCTTCTTCGTCAGATACAATTACTAGCCTATCTTTAGCTCGTGTGACAGCCACATTAATTAATTCTTTGTTATTCGCCACCCACTCATATGTTTTTTTAGATGTTTTTAATCCAATTCCCGGTGCAAATATAATAATTTTATTTTCCGCTCCTTGAACCGTATGAATCGTTCCACATTTTATTTTCAACTGATTTTGTTTCAAAAGTTCATTAATTAAAAGTGCTTGATTTCTAAAAGGCGTTACAATCGTAACATCCTTTTCATCCAATTGATTATGTAGAATATAGTCTATAATTGCTTTAGCTTCCGGTAAATAACTGTTTTTTTCTAATGCATACGAAGAATTTTGCACAGAGATAACATGTAATTGCTCATCATTTAAAGTCGTTTTAATTTTCAACCTCTTATCATAATATCTCATATTAGAAAAATCAGCAATTTTCTTGCCGCATCGGTAATGATAACTTAAAAGAATTTTCGAAGATATGTCATCTACCGTACTCATCAACTGAATAATCGAATTATTTAAATAACTATATTCCCTCGGAACTTCATACTTTTTCATCATATTTTCATTAATTGTACTGTCCAATGTAATTACTGGTTGAAGTTGGTTAACATCCCCAACAAGTAATAGTCTTCTTGCTTTTGAAATGGGGACTAATGCAGAAGCAACATCACATTGTCCAGCCTCATCCATAATACATATATCAAATAAAGCATTGGTATCTCCCAATCTCAAACAAGATATATTGGTGCATACAATCACAGGAAAAATTTTTTGAAATTTTCTAAAAGACTTCCCATCTTTCAAATATTTGATAAATTCATTTACTCGTTGTTCTTCATTCTCTATCCTAATGACTTGAAGTAAATCTTCGTTTTGTGTTTGAAATAATCGATTGATATATTTAAAAGAATTGTAATAAAGATACATCATAAATTCAAGATCATCAGTCGCTGATTTAACTTTTGAAACAACATCCTCATTGGAAATCGGTTTGATCGTATCATCTTTCTTTTTTAATTTTTCTATACTGGCCTCAATTTTTCCAAGCAAAACCTTTGAACTAGCATTGTTATGGATTATATAACTGTAAAATCGATTTAAATCATTTAAGTTATCTTTGATTTCTAATTTTGTTTCATACTTAATCAGTAAATTTTTAAGTTCTTCGTAATTAGCAGTTGTGAGAGTGACCAATTCTTTTAATTTGTTTTCAAAAATATTCACTGTATTTTTATTATTTACCAATATTTTAATATATTCTGTTGCTTTTAATAATTCACTTCTGTTTCCCAACCGAATCAAAGGAAAAATAACATCTTTTTCCTTATATTTAAATTTTATTTTTTGTACGATATCATCTAGTGGCTGGTTATTATTTGAACAAATAAGACAAGTTTCTTCCCTAAAAAAAGAAGATAGAATCACATTTAATAAAGTAGTTGTTTTACCAGTTCCCGGAGGTCCCTGCACATAAGTTACAGGATGTTTCATTGCATTATATACGACTCTTATTTGGTCAATATCCACTTTTTTATCAATTAAGACGATAGTAGGTTCTGTTTTACCCCTATTTCTTTTACTTATTTCTCCAAAAAAAGCTTTCATAGGAAGTTCTAATTTTCCCAGTTTATGTTTTTCAATAATACTTTCATAAATTTTATCATAATCCATAACAATATCTCTTTGAATCAACATAATATATGGATTCTCATCTATTTTTTCACTCAGTCTAAGATTGTCTCTTAAAAGTTCTTTTGACGTGTCAAAATCATGCTTTAACCCGTAAATGAAATCATTTGGAGAAATATCAAGATAGGTAGCTAGTGACTTTTTCATTCCATCAATTAAGAAAGAACTATTGATAATCATATTTTCGTTTATTTTTAAACTCCGTTGTTCAACATCTAAGACTAATGGATTATAAGCAACAATGTATTGCTTGTTAGATTCACAAATAGAAAGTCTATTTATAGCCAATATTGAAAATTTCTTGTTTTCATCATATAAATTTTGGCAAATATCGTTAACTATTTTTTTAAATTGCTGAGATGTTAGCTTAATGAACTTAGATTTTAAAAGAACTTTTGCATCAATTCCCTCTACATTTCCATATAAACTTTGATAGGGATCATTATCCAACCTTTTCGCTTCGCTATAATATTCTAATATTTTATCATTGAAATTATCATATTCTAACCATGTCAACAAATCTAAATTTTTTTCTATCTTATCAACCAATTTTTCATCTACTTCATAATAAGTTCCTTCTATAATCTCACATGATAAAATATGATTAAAATCTATGACACTATGTAATATGTTTTGTCCCTTAAATTGATTGAAAATACTGACTTTGATTTTTCTACTATTTAACATAATATCATGGACGGCACACCAAAAAAGAGTTTCTTCTTCATTTTTATTTCTATATTTAATTTGAACCCATTTATTCTCTTTTATGGATTTTGACAACATTCTTCCAATACTATCTTTCATATACTACCTTCCAACAATATTTTGCTAATATTACATATATTATAATATATTTTTATCTAAATTGCCATTTTCCGCAAAAAAAGATATTATTTTTGATATGATTTGATCAATTTATTATTGAAATTTATATGTTAAACACTGTCAATACATTTTAGTAATTTAATACAAACTACTCTGCGATAAATTCGTATTTTAATTGACTAGGAATAACTTTTTCCACTTGATTATAAGAAAGTGTCTTTCTTTCCATACTCATGAAAAATAAAGTTTTTTCTCTTGTAACTGATAATCAAATACTGTTTATATTGTTCGATAAAACAAATTTTTTGCATATTAAATACCGGGCACATATTCTATCATATCCAACTTAAAATAAAATGAGGAACGAAAATATCAATAATCGTTCCTTATTTTGAATTTACCTATTCCTGCTTCTTATTTGAAAAAAAATTTAGTGTCCATGCCATCCTCATCCAAAAGAGTCATTTGCGGGATAAAACCGATACGATTTCAATATGACTGGTTCTACTGAACATGTCCACACCCGTCATAGACTGAACTTGGTAACCATTGTTGAAAAAGTCGTAAAGATCTCTTTTTAAGGTTAAGGGATTACAGGATATATAGATCACCGTTCGCGGTTTTAAATAGCCGATCGCATCAATGAATTGTCTGGTGGATCCTTCTCTTGGAGGATCCATTATGATAACATCGATTTTTTCTTTATTTTTGGCGGCGTGTGTTATGTAATTGGTCGCATCATCGGCTATAAACTCAATGTTGGTAATTCGGTTCAATTTTGCGTTAATAATCGCATCTTCAATCGCTTTTTTATTCAATTCCACACCGATGACTTTGCAAACGGAAGACGCCATAAAAATGGAAATAGTTCCAACACCACAATAAGCATCCAATACCACGTCGCTTTTGTTGAAGTTGGCTTGCTGCAATGCCTGATCATACAATCGTTTAACTCCCAACGAATTGACCTGAAAAAAACTGTTTGGAGATATGCGGAAAATATAATTCGCGATTTTTTCCGTAATATAACCGGTTCCGTACAGTA
>CALVQD010000055.1 GCA_944355255.1 uncultured Bacilli bacterium | reverse complement strand
AAGCAGACTGAACTTTAGTACTTACGGCTGAGGTTCAACAAACAATTTATGCGGATGTAGTTTAATGGTAGAACCTCAGCCTTCCAAGCTGACTACGGGAGTTCGATTCTCCTCATCCGCTCCATTTGAAAACAACTTACGAACCTATATGGTTGCGTAAGTTTTTATTTTATCTTTTAATCGAACCCACGTGAGTCGCTTGGAAGATATATAAGTACAATGTTCTCTTTCTAGAAAGGAGGACATTTTTTTATGCTTGATTTTAAAACTATTGAAATACTAGAACCAAATACTGAAATTCTAGAGATCATTAAAAGTTATTCTTATAAAATTAAAAAAGGAAAAATAAAACACTTACCGAAAACAAATTTACAGTTTATTGAACCAACACAGTACATAATTAAATATCCTATTAATCTTACAATACTAGAATATAAAGTAAATGAGATTAGTAATAAACCATTTTATATTAAAGCGTATAATGAAAAGTATAATCTCAAAGAAATTAAGCAAATTCTTACAAAAATTTAATTTTATCCCCCTATAACCATCTTTAAAATGCCAAACAAATGAAAGATATATTAAAATTTGTGACTTAACTTTTTTGGTCTAAGTGGGGAAACAAGTGAGGAGATGATTTTATTGAGATGTGGAATTTATGTAAGAGTTAGTACTGATGATCAAAGAGATAATGGATATTCTATTGATTCACAACTTCGTATGATTAAAGAATATTGTGATAAAAATGAATATGACATTATGGATGTATATAATGATGCTGGTCATTCTGGAAAAGATTTAATGAGACCAGAAATGCAAAGATTATTAAAAGATATTAAAGCTAAAAAGATTGATAAGTTGATTGCTATTAAAGTCGATAGACTAACAAGAAATAATTATGATGGTTTTTGGCTACTAAATTATTGCGAAGAACATGATGTAAAAATTGAACTTATACTAGAGCCTTATGATGTATCTACTGCTAATGGTGAAATGATATTTGGTATGAATTTAGTATTTGGTCAAAGAGAACGAAAAGAAATTAGTGCTAGGACTAAAAGAGCTATGGAAGAAATGGCTTTAGAACATATTCATCCTAGTAAAGCACCTTATGGCTATATTAGAAATAAAGAAACTGGTTATTTGGAAATTGAACCTATTGAAGCACAAGTTGTTAAAGAAATATTTGAATTATGCAAACAAAGACATTCTACTAGAGGTATTGCTACTATTATGAGAGATAATAATGCTTATTTAAGCCAAGGTAAATGGAAAAGTGATAGAATTTATAAGATACTTACTAATTCTATTTATATTGGTGTATTTGAATACGGAAAATACAGAAGAAAATCACAAGATATTTTAAAAGTAAATAATTATTGTGAACCTATTATTGATATTGAAACTTGGAATATTACAAGAAAAAATCTAGAAAAAAATAAGCATCCTAATTATGGAGAACATATACATTTATTTACTGGAATAATAAAATGTCCTAATTGTGGAAATATATTATCTTCTACTAATTCTTTTAAACATAGTGGAACACCTAAACAAAAAACTTACTATCATTTAACTTGTAAAAATCCTAATTGTAAGTCAAAAGGACTTCATTATAGTTCAGATAAAATTGAAAAACGATTAGGAAGAATTTTAAATGAATTAACAAGATATATGTATGAACGTAAAAATGAAATCATAGTTTGTAATTCTAATAGGTCTAAAGAATTAAAAGAAATCGATAAAGCTATTGATAAATTAAAACTATAAGAGAAAAAATTAGTAGATTTATATTTAACTTCTAATTTGAATGTCGATGCGATTAATCATAAAAACGAGATGATAAAAAAGGAAATTCAAAAATTAAATAATAAGAAAGATGCATTAGACCCAGATAATGAATTTAAAGAATATACTCTAGAACTGTCTAAAAAGCTAGATTGTTCTAAAGAGAACGATGAATATATATTTACTAACAATTTAGGATTTTCATTTGTCTGGGATAGTTTAAATAGAAAAACTAAGAGAGATTTAATTCAAAGATTAATAGCAAATTTAGAAATAGAAAGAGATAGAAATTACAATATTGAAATTAAAAATATTAAGTTTACTGATGAATTTATTTCTAAAAGTAATAAGGAATATCTAGAATACTTGAATGATATCTTGGAAGATAGCGAAATTGGAATTAAGTATAAAGGTCAAATTGATAAGAAAGAGTTAAAAAAATTATCTAGTAAATATACAATTATTTCACTACAAAAATATGAAAACAATGAATATTCAGAGAAAGAATTAAACATTTATTTAGAATTATTCAAGGAACATTTTTATTATGATGGTATTATTAATTGTCCTTATATTGAAAATAATTTAGTTGTTGATCAACTTCTATTAATACCCAAAAGAAAGGAAACGATGTAAATGAAAGATAAAAACGATAAAGTTATTTGTGTTTATGATGAAAAAGGAAAGAATGTTCAAGAAGTAATACTTGAAGCTTTTGAAAAATTTTTGAAAACAAAACTTAAAAACAATTCTTTTTCAGCTAGTAATAAGAAAGGAAATGATAAAAATGACAATGAAATATTTAAAAATTAATAGTTTTGTTTTACCGAATTTAGTTACAAAAAATAGTAAAAGTAAAATAAATAAGTATGGATTATTACGATTAGATTATTTAAAAACTCATAAGAAAGCATTATATGAAACACTTCTTATGAAAGGATAACTTGATAAACATCTTAATTCAATTAGTAAATTATGTGAAGAAAGATTAAATATTTTAATGAATAAATATGTAAAAAATGATGAAAAACTATCTGAAAAAAATAAAAAGTTTAATCAATTAGAATGGGTAAAAATCATGAACAATTATAAAAATTGTGCTGAAGAAGTAATCTTTAAAGAATTAATTTATGTATAGTCTGTGAGTACACTTTGTATTTTTAGTATTAGCCAGCACTGCAAGTTTACTCCCGCCACTTGCTTATTTGCGGGAATTCTCCCAAACCCTAAAATGGAAAGAAGATGATAGATATTAGAGTGAGAAATATAAAGCTAAATGTTTTTCTTAACGAAGAAGAACAAAAATTATTAAAAGAAAAATCTAATAAAGCCAGATTGACACAATCTGACTTTATTAGAAATTTAATTAATGAATATGATGATAACAATTTATCTAATTTTGATATAGAAAATATTAATCACGTTATTTCATCAACTATTAATGATTTAAATAAACTTCGTGATACAATGTATAGACTGGGATATTATCAATTGGTTGAATTTTTAGATAGTATAATCGGTGAGCTATACAAGATCTATCAAAAGTAAAAGAACAGATTTTTCTGTTCTTTTAGTTAATTTATTAAAGTAAATTTGTAATCACAATTGTTTGAATTATAAATATGTACAGAACTATCTATTGATACATTATTATTCTTTGATGTCGTTGTAAATTTAAGCATTTCTTTTGAATTGTATGCTGTTCCATAATTTCCGTTTTGATAACCTTCTCTATAATCAATCCATAAAAAGCATATATTTTCATTCATGTTAGTTGCTTCAACTTTATATTTTCCATCTGGCAAATAATAAAAAATAACATTCTTTTTTTCAAATTCCATATATTTACCATATTCACCAAGTTCATTATATTTTATGGTATATACAATTTCTTTGAGTTCTTCTTTAACTACTTCTTTTTCACTTTCGTCGCTACTGGTTTCATTATCAACAGAATCATCTTTAATAGGTACATTCTCTTCTTTATCAACAACATTTGATTGGGAACCATTATCTTCTGTTTCTACATTTTCGACTGGAGTACAAATTATCCACACAAATAGTATTAATATTGGTAATACAATTCTAGCAATTTTTATATATTTTTCATCAATTTGACTAAACTTATCTTCTATTAAAGTATAGAAAACCTTAAATAAACTTAATCCAAATAATATAGCGAATATACCGGATACGATATCTTCAGTAAATGATGATAGATATACTAATATTAGTAACCCACCAACACCATATAAAAACCCATTCCATATTTTACTAGCAAGGCCATCAATATCTCCAGGAGTTCTAACTGCTTTCATTTTTTCATCATAAGGTGTTCCACATTTTGGACAATATACGTAATCATCCTTGTATTCTTTTTTACATTTTCTACATATCTTCATAGAAACCTCCTATTTAAAATAACTTTCTGGAATATCATAATTTGGTTTATCTTTTATAGTTTCTTGCAACTCTTTAGCAGCCGCCTCAATTTTTGGATTATAGTTTAAAACTGTTTCTTCTTCTTCTGGCTTTAAAAATGATTTTGGAACCGGAGTTGAAGATAAAACTCTTAATTGATCTACAATCATTTGTGCAGTATTAACAGAGTTATTATAAACCGAACTTGATTGGTCAACTGTTTTTGATAATATCACTATTTCAGTATTAAAGCCTTTAATGTTTACATTAACACCTATATGATGACAGGTTGGTATTTCATCTGAGGTAGTAACTTGATTATTATTTCCTTTTGTAGTTGTTTTTCCTAATGCAGAACCACCAACAACTGCTCCAACCGGACCTAATATTAATCCACCAGCAACAGCACCACCTAATGATGCATGCTTTTTAGATTTTTGATTATTAGTACCTGTTGTGTTTGTCACTGTTCTAAATCCATCATTTTTAACCATTTCTGCACCTTTAATATCAGAAAAAGGATAAGTTGTTCCATTAATTGAAACAATTCCTTCAGTTAAATTATAAGTGAAATTATTACCTATTGATTTCCACCTACTTGTAGCTATTCTATTAATTTCATTTTGTTTTGCTTTTTCAAGTTGAGCTAACTTGTTTTGAGCATTTTTGACTTTGGTATTATATTCTTTGTCTCTGTCTTTATGAATTTTTTTATCAACTTTTTCCAAATACTTTATAAACTTGGCTTGATTAATTCCACAATAACCGCAAAAAATATCATCATCATCAATCTTTTTTTGACATTTTACACACTTCATAAACTCACTCCTTAATTATTTAAATTATATCATATTTTATAAAAATTAATATACAAATTAGGACAAAAAGTTTACTTATTTATTTTTTTCATTGTGGGACAATAATTATAGGTGATGCAAATGATTGATAAATACAAGAAATATAATCCTGAATTCAAAGCAATTATTTGTAATAATATTAAAAACTTTCGTAAAGAAAAAGGCATGAGATTAATGGATTTGGCTGAAATTTTAGATATATCTCCTGAATATTTAAAAAGAATAGAATCTCCAAATGATGAAAAAAAGAATTGCTCATTATCCTTACTTTATAAAATATCAATAATTCTTGACAAGAAACTTGATGATTTTTTAATAGACAATAGAAATAGCTAACGCTATTTTTTTTATTTTCATTGAATAGACTTAAAAAAATCTATATAATAATAAATAAATTATATAAGGAGGTATAATATGTCTAAATTTATAGAAATACAAAGCTCAATTTTAAGTCTAGGACCTGGAGAATATCAACGTCTTTGTTCTACATATGCCATTCAAAAATACAATCTTAATAACATGCATGATATAGGCAGTAAAGAAGGTACTAATAAAACAACAATAGGAATTCCAGATTCATATTCAGTTGATGATAACGGTAAATATATATTACTAATGTATGGTACTGTTGAAAAAAAATCAGTTTCAAAGTTAACAACAGATATTATAGATGCTGCAAACGGCAAAAAGACAGGACTAATAAAAAAGCAAATAAAAGAAATCATATGTTTTCATACTAACACAAATATAAAGCCAGGAGAATATAACAAATTGGTTAATTTAATCCCAGATATTAAAATTACTTTAATTGATATTGACTCTTTAGCACATGATATAGATGAAAACTATCATAATATTGCAAATGATTATTTAAACATTCCTATAGATACAAATCAAATTAGTGATATAAATACATTTATTGAGCGTTATGATAAGAATTCTATAAACGCCCCATTAAACATTGATTTTGTATATAGAAAAGATAAAGATACAATTTACAAAAATGCATTGGATTCAAAAATGACAATAGTTACTGGAAAACCAGGTACTGGGAAAACAAAAATATCTTTAGAAGTTCTAAAAGAACTTGAAAAAAATGAAAACTATTCTTCACTATGTATTAGAATAAATGGATTAGAGCTCTACAATGATATCAAGACGGCCATAAAAAATGATAAAAATTATATTATATTTTTTGACGATATTAATAATCTTAATGGTTTAATGTCTGTGGTTGATTTAATTGTAACTAATAAAAATGAAAATATTAAAATACTAGCAACAGTTAGAGATTATTTGTTAGATGAAGTATTAAAAAAACTTAATTTACTAATAGAGCCAAGTGTATGCATCTTAAATAAAATGAATGATTCGGAAATTATTAATATTTTAGAAAATACATATAATGTCAAAAATAAAGAATGGCAACAAAAAATTCTAAAGATATCTAATGGTAATCCACGATTAGCAATAATGAGTTTTATTTCAGTTAGAGACGGAAAAATAGACTCTCTAAATAGTGTTTATGATATTTTTAAAAATTATTATGATAATGTAATTAATTATAAAAAACTATCTGATTATGAAATAAAAGTTCTGTTTTATATAGCTTTGTTATCACCAATTAGTACATCAAACGAAATTGTAAGTAATTATCTAAAAGAATTGGAAATATTTAATATAGAAACATTTAAAAAATTAAGAGATATGGAATTAATTGATTATTTTAATGATGATGCTTTAAAAATATGTGATCAAAATTTTTCTAATTATTTAGTATATAAGTATTTGATAATAGATAAGACTATTAATATTTCGAATTTATTAAAACAAGTATACCCTAATTTTATTAACAAATTTATAAATGTTATAAATATGATAAATGAACAATTTTATGATGCCAACACACTTAATTATATAACACAAGAAATAGATACTGTTTGGAATGAAGAACCATATAATAGTGACTGGAAATTTGTAGATTATTTCCATAATGTTAATGTATCAAAAGCATTACTAAAAATTAAAAATAAAATTGAAAGTTATGCTAAAGAAGAAATGCCTGAGGAAATAAAATATAAAAACAATGTATATTTAAGTGATAATCTATTAAGTTTAATATCTGATTTCAAAGACACTGAATATTTAAAATTGTCTTTTGAATTATTATTATCATATCTTGAAAAAAGACCTAGTTTATATAATGAAATATGTAAAAGTATAAAGGATTATTGGCTAATAACAAATCCATATCCAGATTTTTTGTTAGAAACAGAAATTATTAACGTATTGTTTTCAAAGTATAAAACAACAACTATAATTAAAATGAGAGAAATATATAAAATTTTATTAGAACAATCTTTATTATATTGTTTAGAATTAGAGTTTCATATTAGCAAACAAGGAAATACTCCAAGAACTATTAATTTCATTACAATAAAATTACAAGAGAATGATAAAATTTTCTCATTTAGAAAACACCTATATGATATAGTATTTCAATTGTGCAATGAAGACGAAACTAATTATAATATATTATTAAATGAGTCAATTTGGTTCTACGATGAAGATCAAAAAGCAATATTGGAAAATGATATAAAATATTTAGACGAAAAGTTCTTTGTAACATGGGATAATATATCAATAATACAAGGTAAAATACTATTTTTATTAAAAGAAAAATGTCAAAAGCTTAATATAGAACCACCAACTTCATTAGAAAAATATAAAGAATGTCCAGAGTTTCTAATAATTAATATGTTCGAGAAATATGATTATGATGAAAAAAACGATGAATTATTGTGCTACTTAGAAAATAAGAGTCAAGATTGCTATAACACGATATTTCTAATACTTAAAAAGGTTGAAGAATATAATATAAATGTTGATAGTTGGAAAATACATAATTCATTAGACCTATTATTTAAACAAGTATTAGAAAAAGATACAACTTTATTTGAAGAAATATTTATTTTATATTTAGAATCAGATTGCCCTTTTACGAATGGGTTATTCTTTATTAGAAATCTTGTAGATAAAAATATACTAGAAAAAACATTAGACAATATAATAAAAAGCAGTACATCGAAAAAACACTATTTATTATCTTGTATACTAAATAATTATTATGATGAAAAATATATGCTAGTAGTAAAAGATTTTATAAAAAATCAAAAAACTATGAATAAATATACTTTATCAATTGAAGCTATTTTTGAATACTCTAAATATAATGAAGATTTATTAGAAAACTACACTAAAGACATATTAACTGAAAATGATTTTGGATTATATTCTAGTTTTACAAATTCATTTGTTGATAAAGAGTTTGTTGAAACTATATACAATGCTTTTGATAATAAAAAAACACTTGAAGAATTATATTTAAAATCTATAAAATGTCATAGTGATTACAATGGGAATATGGGATTTTTATTATGTATAAATAATTACGATTTTTTAAATAAAATACTTGAAACAGAATCATATGATCATACTGGAAAAATAAGAAATATTGTAAAAAGCATATGGAAACATGCTAAACATAAAGACATTATCTCATATAATTATGATAAAATAGTTGAGTCTAATTTCGGATATTTACGATTACATAGGTTATTCGATTTTGATAATGAAGAAAATATAAAAAAGAATCAATTAGAATGGTTTAAAGAGAAAATATTAGAAATTAAAGAAGATAAAGATAAAATTTATTATTTATTTTATGTAATTGGTGATAAAGAAAATTGTTTAAAAAAAGAATTAATTCTTTTTCTATTAGATAACACAAGTAATATTGAAATATTTAAACAAATAAGTTTCTTTTCGCATTCGGAATCATGGAGCGGAAGCAGAATTCCAAATATCGAACGAAAAATTGAATTTATTCAATCAATATTAAGTGAGATAAAAGCCAAAAATGATTTGATATACATGGAACATATAGAGTATTTAAATGAAAGAATAAAACTTTATAAAAAAGAAATTAAAAGAACTCAAATAGAAGAATACATAGATGATTTTCTTAATTAAGAATTAATATTAATTTAAAAAGATAATTTGTTATACTTCCATTGAAAAAATATAGAAATTCATATATAATGTTCATAGAAAGAGAGCAAGTTCGTAAGCTGTAGTTTAACTGCTCCATTAATAAATACAAGAACTAGTCAACTACTAGTTCTTTTTCTATATCTCCCGTAATCAGCTTGGAAGAAAACAGTCTCCTATTTCTATAAAAGGCCATTACTTCTATAATATCATCGGAAAT
>CALVQD010000054.1 GCA_944355255.1 uncultured Bacilli bacterium | reverse complement strand
CATCATCTTGATGTATTAGAGAAAATGAGTCATTTAGAACAAGTAGAATTATATATTTTATCGATTAGTCCCAAAGAGGAACAGATAGAAGAAAAACAGCGTTGGTTAGATCAATATGCATCTTTTTTTCCAAAAGATCATCGTATTATTTTAGCAAAGCCCCAGTATCCTGGACTTAGTTCCAAGGAGATAAAAGCGGAATTTTTAAAACAATTTCAAGCTCCAGATAAGGTGGCATTAATCGATGATGATAATGCGATATTAAAATACATTCATCATCTTCTTCCTTATGTATTACTATATCAAGATTCAGAATTGGTGGATTAATGATTTTAAATGTCAGTGGAAGAACCGATATTGTAGCCTTTTATAGCGAGTGGTTTATGAATCGATATCGAGAGGGATTTGTCGATGTTAGAAATCCAGTCTATCCGAAAATGGTGAGTCGAATTTATTTTGAAGATGTGGATGCGATATTGTTTTGTACGAAAAATCCGCTTCCTATGTTAAAGTATATTGAAATGATCAAGGAACCATTTTTGTTTCATGTGACACTTACGCCTTATAAGAAAGAGATAGAACCACATGTTCCGGCAAAAGGAAGTGTTATCGAAGCAATCAAACAGTTATCACAGAAAATAGGAAAAGAGCGAGTGGTTGTGCGTTATGATCCGATTTTTGTGAGTGAGAAATATTCTATCGATTATCATAAGAAAGCTTTTCATCATTTATGTGGTTTACTAGATGGATATGTTTCTAAAATCATTGTGTCTTTTTTAGACGATTATAAAAATGTACGGAAGAATATGGCTGTGATTGGAGCTAGAGAAATGACAGAAGCAGATTACCGAGAGATTGGCCTTTCTTTTAGTGAGAGTGCGAAAGAGCATGGGATGACAGTACAGACTTGTTTTGAAGAAAAGAATTTAGTGGAATATGGTTTTGTCAAAGATGATTGTTTTTCTCACTCCTTGGCGTTTCAAATGACGGGAAAGATATTTCCAAAATGGAAAGCCCGAAAAGGGAATTTATGTCAGTGTGTGGAAATGGTGGATATTGGAGCATATAATACTTGTTCTCATTTTTGTAAGTACTGTTATGCGAATTATGATGAAAGACAAGTAGAAAAAAATCGAAAACAACATCACCCAACATCTTCCTTACTGATTGGAACATTAAAAGATGATGATGAGATAAAAGTACGGAAAGATAAGTAGGGGGATGCATTGAATTTTATGAATTGGTTATGATAATATAGATATGGAAAAGAGTGATGATATGAAAAATAAAGTAGTGATTGTAGGGTGCGGTAATGTTGGTATGAGTTATGCCTATGCGCTAATCAATCAAAAGACGTTTGTAACAGATTTGGTATTAATTGATATTGATGAGAGACGTGTGGAAGGAGAAGCGATGGATTTAAGTCATGGAATTCCTTTTGCACCTAGTAAGATCAATATTAAAGCAGGTACTTATGAAGATTGTAAAGATGCGAAAATTGTATGTATCTGTGCTGGGGCAAATCAAAAACCAGGAGAGACAAGATTGGATTTAATTAAAAAGAATTATCAAATTTTTAAAGGTTTGATACCACAGATTATGGAAAGTGGTTTTCAGGGTATTTTCTTAGTCGCAACGAATCCTGTAGATGCGATGAGTTATTTTACTTATCGTTTATCAGGATTACCAGCAAGTCATGTGATCGGTTCAGGAACGACACTTGATACATCGCGTTTACGTTTTTTAATTAGTGAAAAGTTAGAGATTAATGCGAAGAATATTCATGCTTATGTATTAGGGGAACATGGGGATAGTGAGTTTGTTCCTTGGAGTCATGCTAGTGTTGGATTGGATTCAATTTCGGCTTATTTGAGCGACGAAGAGATGAAGCAAATTTGTGATGAGGTAAGACAAGCAGCTTATGAAGTGATTCAAAGAAAAGGGGTAACGAATTATGGAATTGGTATGTGCTTGGTACGAATTACGAATGCGATATTAGGAAACGAAAATACGATTTTATCTGTTTCTACTTATCATGAGAAAGAAGATGTATTTATTAGTACCCCAAGTATCATGAATCAACAAGGTGTGAAGAAACAAGTGTTATTTCCTTTAACTGAGGAAGAACAAGCACGTTTAGATCATTCTATGAAAGTGATTAAAGAGGCAACTCTATCAGTCGAACATGAGAGTACTAACGATTAAAGAACCATTTGCTTCTCTCGTTGCTCATCGTATTAAGAAAATAGAAACGAGAAGTTGGAAAACAAAATACCGTGGAGAAATTTATATCCATGCTGGTCTTGCCAAAGTAAATGTCAAAGATAAACGTATTCAGCATTTGATGACATATCTTCCAGATCCAACTCCTAAGTACGGTGTAATTATCGCTAAAGCCAATTTAGTCGATTGTGTCTTTATGGATGAAGCCTTTTTAAAACAAATCAAAGAAAACCCCGTCGAATACGAGTGTGGTCATTATGAATATGGTCGTTATGCATGGGTATTAGACGATGTTGAAATTTTAGAAACACCAATCCCAGCTAAAGGAAAACTAGGTATTTGGTACTACGAAAAAAGCAATCATCATTGATTGCTTTTATAGTTTCTCTAAATAAGATGCGAAACCTTCTTCTTTCATTTTGTCTTTCGGAATAAATCTTAAAGCAGCACTATTGACACAATAACGTTTACCACCAAGTTCCATTGGACCATCTTGAAAGACATGTCCTAAATGATTGTGGCTGTTTTTAGAAATTACTTCGGTACGAATCATAAAATGAGATAAATCTAACTTCTTTTGAATACAATTCTCATCAATTGGTTTGGCAAAACATGGCCAACCACAGTCCGAAGAAAATTTATCTTTCGAAGAAAAGAGAGGAGTATTGGTATCAATATCAACATAAATTCCATCTTCTTTGTAATCCCAATATGCATTTTCAAAAGGTGGTTCTGTCTTTTTCTCTTTTGTAACATAAAAAGAAATCGGCTTTCTCTTGAGATTATTTTCTGCTTCAATCATCTGTAATTTATAATTTGGCACTTGATATGGACAATTAGGATGTTTTCTTAAATAATCTTGGTGATAATTTTCGGCTTTGGTATAGTTTTCTAACGGAAGACATTCAATTTTTATTTTGCGATGATAATGGGTCTGTAACTTTTTTAATGAGTATGAGATAATTTTATAATCATCGGGATTGGTATAATAAATCCCTGTTCGATACTGTCCTTTCTTGGTCTTGGTAGGTTGAATCAATTCAAAAAAGAAATCCAGTAGTCTTGTTAAAGAAATTTGATAGGGATGGAATGTTACTTTAACTACTTCAGCATGGCCACTTCCTTTACAAACTTCTTCATAGGTCGGATGTTCTGTCTTTCCATTAGCATATCCAACTTCTGTTTCTATGACCCCTTGAATCCTTCTAAAGTATTCTTGAACCGTCCAAAAACAACCACCTGCAAAATAAAGTTCTTTCATATCTTTCACCATTTTTAATATGGTATTATTTTTCTAATTCATTCGTATATAATTTAATCTTCTGATATTCTTTAATTAGTATTTCTTCCACGCCCTTTTTACAATAAGCAGGAGAAGTTGAAGGTAGCGAAATCGCTTGTATTTTCGTCTTGGGATAGACGTATTTTTGATAGAGCTGATAAGCTTTTTTACCTGTTGTGAAAATAGCTTGAATCTGACTGTGATTTAAAATTTCAGTAAAATCATTTGGAATTACATGTTTAATCGTACTATCACTTGATCCTTCTATCTCACAACTTTGAATCACATCAAAAAGAGCAATATGATGCTTTTTTAAAAACTGAATTTTACTTTCTATACAATCATCGATCTTTTCTTCATATATGGTTGCGAGTGTAGACCAAAAACGATTTTTAGGATGCCCATAATAAAATCCCACTTCTTTTGATTTAATAGAAGGCATACTTCCTAAAATTAAGACTTTCGATTGATGATCATAAATCGGTTTTAATGTATGATAAACTTTCATAAAATCACCATACTTAGTATAGAATAAATGTTACAAAAAGACAAATGTTTGATAAAATAGGAATAGGTGATAATATGTTATTTCAAAAAAAGAAACAAGTTGTTATAAAAATAGAAGGAATGCACTGTGATGCTTGTAAAAAGAGAATTATGAATGTATTAAAAAGTAATTCCCATATTAAGAAATGCGATATTTCTCTAGAAGAAAAGGAAGCAGTTTTATGGGTGGATGAAACTGTAAATCTAGAAGAAATCAAACAGAAAATAGAAGCATTGGATTTTCAAGTCACTGACATAAAGGAATGATCATATGATGGAAAAAACAAATGTCATGCGTATTTTAGATAGAAATCACATTTCCTATAAAAGCTATTGTTATAAAGATACCAATGCGATTAGTGGTATCGAAGTAGCAGAAGTATTACATGAAAATCCAGAGCAGGTATTAAAAACACTTGTAACGATTTCAAAAGAAAAGAAAATATATGTTTTTATGATTCCCGTTGCCGCAGAACTAGATTTAAAAAAAGCAGCAAAATCTGTTTCTGTCAAAGCATTGGAAATGTTAAAACAAAAAGATTTACTCGCCACAACAGGTTATGTGCACGGTGGATGTTCACCGATAGGGATGAAAAAAGATTTTCCAGTTGTGATTGCAAAACAAGTAGAAAAATTTGATCATATTATTTTTAGTGCTGGAAAAGTAGGTTATCAAGTAGAAATGTCTTTACCACAACTATTGGATTTTAGACAAGCAAAGTTAGCTGATATTACAAAAGAATAGGAGAGGTTATATGGAATTTGTGTGGATTATTTATTGGTTGTTTTTATTGTTGAGTTTTATATTTAGTATCTTTATTACGTGGAAGTATCGTCGTAAGACAGGAATCATTCAATTACTATTGACCATTGTCATTCCTATCTGGGCATTATGTTTGACAGTTGCCACTAACTGGGTGGGAAGTGGTACCAATGAGTTTATGCATATTTTTGAACTTGCAATCAATGGTTCTATCTCTGCCATTGGTACCATGTTCGGCTATTTAGTGCTCATCGGTTTCTTTATTTATCACATCTTCTTATTAGTAACTTTAAGGAAAAAATAAAGTTACTTTTTCTTTTTCTTGACTTAAAGTTAACTCCAAGAGTTATACTAACAATGAAAGGTGATGATAATATGGTAAAACAAACCGCAGGAAGAGAGCAATTAGGTGATTTTGCTCCTAAATTCGCACAGTTAAATGATGATGTATTATTTGGAGAAGTATGGTCTAGAGAAGATAAACTATCTTTAAGAGATCGCTCTATGATTACAGTCATCGCATTGATGAGTAAAGGAATTTTAGATTCTAGTTTAAAGAGCCATTTGATTCATGCTAAAAAGAATGGGATTACAAAAGAAGAGATGGCAGAGATGATTACCCATGCTGCATTTTATGCCGGATGGCCAAATGCCTGGGCAGTATTTAGAATGGCCAAAGAAGTATACGAGGAGGAAGCATAATGGATAAAAAAGAATTTGATAAAGTGAATGTATTTGGACTTGGAGAGCCGAACAATGCTTACGCAAAATATTTTATTGGACAGAGTTATTTAAATCCACTTACAGATCCAAGTAAGACGAATGTTTTTCTAGCAAATGTAACGTTCGAACCTGGTTGTAGAAATAACTGGCATATTCACCATGCGAAAAGTGGTGGGGGACAACTTTTAATTTGTACCGCTGGATCTGGTTGGTATCAAGAAGAAGGAAAAGAAGCTGTATCATTAGAACCTGGTATGGTCATTACAATTCCTGCAAATGTAAAACATTGGCATGGAGCTAAAAAAGATACTTGGTTTAGCCATATTGCTGTAGAAGTACCTGGCGAAGAAACACAAAATGAATGGTGTGAAGCAGTGACTGATGAAGAATATTGTAAACTAGAAAAATAGAAAAGAGGGGATACGATGAATCAAGATAAAA
>CALVQD010000053.1 GCA_944355255.1 uncultured Bacilli bacterium | reverse complement strand
AATTTATACTATCTCTCATAAAATCTTCAACATCATTTCTTGATTTTTTTTCAAAATATAATTTTAAAAATAAACTAGCAGGAGCTAAAGCACCTTCAAACGATAAAAATCCTCTTTCTTTTCCTTTATTTGTATTTGTTCGATATGAAACAATATTATTTTTAGATATTCCAGTTTTGGCTACAACATTTTGTAACTCACCTTTTGTTATAATATATTTTTTATTATCATCAATGAAACTCGATGATACAATTAAATCATTTGTGGTTCCAGAATAAGTGAATAAAAATACTGCATCAAGATTCTGATTGTTTCTGTAATATAAATCTCTAGGATACAAGGCCATTGTGTTTGTTCCATACAACTGATTAATCAGTTTAGATGAGAACTTTGCCCCAGCAAAAGATCCACCTGTTCCCACAAAAATACCATGATTTAAACTTTTAAAATCAATTTTAACTAATCTATCATAAGCACTACTATTCACAGCATGAATGATTCTTGCTTCTAAATGATTGACATTAATGCTGCACCTTTTTATCTGTTTACGAACTGCTAGTTCAAAATCTTCACAAGTACACTTCTCTTTTACTTTTTTTATTTTATACAAAGTTTGAATATGTCCTCTTGCTCCAAACTTTTTTACAACTTTTTTTGTAAGTTTGGTAGCTTTTTCAAAAGTGGAATCTATAAATTTATCATCAATCATATAGTTATTTTTTACATACTCACTAATAAACATTGCGAAAAATGCATCACCAGCACCTGTTGGATCAACTTCTATTGATGGATTACTTAATATTTTATTGATGTTATGATTATCAAAAACGAAATCTGAGCCTTTTTTTCCTCTAGTAACAATGATCATTTTCGGCTGTAATATGCGATATATTTCTTCTAACGTTTGTAGAGAAAATCTACTTTTTAAATATTTCTCAACTCGTTCATTTAAGTTGATAAAATCAAATTTATTTTTCATTTTTTCAATAATTTCATTATCACTATAATTTTCCAATTCATAGTATTGTCCCAAATCCAACATTTTTCTATTATCACAATTATCTATAATCATTTGATTTTTCTCATTTAAATTATCAAAAACCAATACATCATCTTCATGAATTTGTTTTAAGATTTCTTTCACATCTATTTTACTTTCATCATACCATCTTTTTACTTTACAAATCGGGCATCGTTTTTTAGAAGTAAATTCCAATTTACCATTTAACTCTTGATATGACACGTGAAAACAACGTGTATTGATATCATCAATTATTTTTACATCATCAATATTCGTTCCTACTTCCTTTAAACTCTTAATTGCTATAGTTCCTGCCATATCATTTCCACAGACACCATAAACAGATGTTTCCAAACCTAACTTAGCAATATTTGCAATTATGTTATGAGAAGTCATCCCACCATTTACTCCTACTAATTTTCCATTTTTATAATAAAAATCTGTAACTAAATCTCCAATACTAATGATTCTCATATTTTACCACCTACTTAAATATTTTTTTCTAACCACTCATACAATTGTTTATCTTTGAAAGCATGAGATGTTAAAAAATGATTATCATTTTCTATAATTTTTAATTCTATATTTGTAGAATTAATGCTTTTAAGCTTATCATAAGCTGAAATACTCTCATTCACATCAATAACATCATCATCGCTTCCATGATATATCAAAATTGCTTTTTCCTTTAATGGTAATAATGTTTGATTCATTGGCAACATGATACCTCCAGATACAGATACAATACCTTTGAATAAATGAGGCCTTGATATAATATAATTCCATGCTCCAAAAGCTCCCATACTGCTTCCTAGAATACATACTCTACTTTTATTGTATTTATATTTTTCATAAACTGCTTCTAAAACTTTTTCAACATCTCTTAAGTGATAATCCCAAAAGTTATTACTGGTACACTGAGGAGCTACAACAATATATGGTATATCAAATTTATTCATGTATTTTGGCAAAGCATATTTCTCTACAGCTTCTATATTTTCGCCTCTTTCCCCTATACCATGTAAAAATAATAATAATGGCATATTCTCATCCAACTTCTCTGGCAAATAGACAATATAGTTTATATTACAGTAATCATTTGTATTAAGTTTACAATATTTTCTCAACATATATTCTACCTCGTCTCTATCAATAAAAATTTGATGATTAGGACTACATATTACTTCTTTGTAAATTTATTATATCAAGCATATAGGAAGTATTATGTCTTAACTAAAAAGAAGAAACAAAATATTTCTTCTTTCTTTCACTCAACAATTTTCATTCTACTAAACTCAAAGTGTCTGATATCATTTCTTAATTCACAAAAAGCAGTAACATAAAAGTGATGATCATATTCAAAAATTTGGATGGGATGAATATATCTTTCTTTCCATTGTCTTTTCAAATTTTGATATAAAATTAACACTCTTTTATGATTTTGTATCGCCTCTGTTAATAAACGATAAATTTCAGATTGGTTGGCAATTCCGTTTACAATAAAATATTTACTTCTTTCTTCTTCTACATCATATACATGTTTTATTCGATGGACTAATTTCTCGTATTTATCAAAATACATATAATTAGATTCTTTTAATATTCCTGAAATATCTTCTAATAACTCTATATCATATTTATTAAATTGATGATATATGTTTTTTCTTTGAATGATGTAATAACCACCATTTGGTCCCATGAAGGTTTCAATGGGAATACCATCTGCTTCTAATTCTTGTTTGTAATATCTAACCATGCGTTCTGTAATACCAAGTTTTTGAGATAATTCTTTTACTGTATACTTATTCCCTGTATTAAGATAATTTAACATCTGAATCGCATGAGAAATCTTGCCCATAGTCATACCTCCTCGAATAACTATATTATATACAAAAAAGTCAGTTTTTGAAACTGACTTTTATTCACTTGTTAATACTGCTTTAATTCTTCTTACTCCTGCACTACTAGACTCTTCCTTTTTTATTTTAAAGTGTCCAAGTTCACTCGTATTAGACACGTGAGGTCCACCACAGATTTCTAGTGATACATCTCCAATTTGATAAACTGTAACACGATCTCCATAACGTTCTATGAATTGTGCTTCTGCTCCAAGTTTTACAGCTTCTTCTTTAGATACTTCATAGTGTGTTACTGGAATTGAATCTTTGATCCATTGATTTACTAAATCTTCTACTTGTTGTTTTTCTTCTGGTGTTAATTTATGATCACATGGGAAGTCAAAACGCATTCTCTCGTCGGTAATGTTACTACCCATTTGATGAGATTCTGGACCAATGACTTTTTTTAGTGCTGCATTTAAAAGGTGTGTAGCTGTATGATATTTAATATTCATTTCAGAATCACTTTGTAATCCACCTTTAAAACGTTCTTTTGAACCAGCACGAGACTTTTCTTGATGTTCTTTAAATTTCTCATCAAATCCCTTGGTATCAACTGTCATATTCTTTTCATGAGCTAATTCTTCTGTTAACTCAATTGGGAATCCATACGTGTCATATAAATGGAAGGCAGTCACCCCATCGATTTCTGTTCCATTTAATTTTGATACAATCTTGTCAAATTCTCTTAATCCTTTGTCCAATGTGCGTGAAAATTTCTTTTTCTCATTCGTTAATACTTGCATAATATGTTCTTGATTTGTCTCTAATTCGTGATAATATTCCTTAAATTGTTCAATATACATCTTAGCAATTTCAACATCAAAATCAGAATTAATATCAATATCAATCTTCTTTGCATAACGAATCACACGACGAATCAAACGCCTTAAAATATATCCTTGATCTGTATTAGATGGTACAATTCTCGCATTATCTCCACTAATAATCGTAATTGCTCTCATATGATCAGCAATAATACGCATAGCTCTTTGATAATTTGTATCATAATAATCATGATGAGATACTTCCCCAATATATTTAATTACATCACGGAATAAACTCGTCTCATAATTATCTTTCACACCCTCTAGTATCGCTGTAACTCGTTCTACACCCATACCAGTATCAACATTCTTCTTCTCAAGTGGAGTTACTGTTCCATCTCCATTCCCTTGATACTGTGTAAATACATTATTCCAAATTTCAACCCAACGATCATCTTCAGGATCAAACACTTCAGGAATCTCATCATCACTGCGGAAATAGAAAATCTCAGTATCCGGTCCGCATGGTCCTACACCACCACCAAGACTCCACCAATTTCCTTCTTTTCCAAGATAAGCAATATGCTTTTTAGAAATCCCTAAACTCTCCCATAACTCTGCACTCTCTTCATCTCTTGGAATCATATCAT
>CALVQD010000052.1 GCA_944355255.1 uncultured Bacilli bacterium | reverse complement strand
TGATTTTATTATCTTTATCTTCAATCTCATTCACTTCTTCTAATGAGTTCCCTATAAATACTCCTATCATCTTACATGCATCTAAGAATACATCGCTGTGCATTTGTTTTTCTAATTCTTTCTTCTTAATCTCCGGACTTACTTCCATATATATTTTGATGGATGGATCGGCAACTAATAATTTTTGATATACAACTCCTTGAATTCCTGATGGCATTTTTTGACACATTTCATAGAATGTCTCATCTAATTGTTCTTTCGTTCCAATGATGTCATCTAAACACTCTAGACCTCTTTTATATTCTTTTTTCTTAAATAGATCTCTTAAAACTACTAATTCTGTTTTACTTTCATGATTCCTTCTTCTTTGTGTAACTAAGATTTCTTCATATTCGTTTAAATGTACCACTAAATCTTTGTTTTCTTCTTTTACTTCAATAAACTTGTTTTTATCTCTTAAAGCACTGATAATGATAAACGTATAAATCAATATTAAAATTGTATTGATGGTAAGTAACATCAAATTGTCTATTCTTGAATATACCAAAGCGAGTAGAATATTAACACTTATCATTAAAATAGATATTGGAATAATCATTTGAATATTGTTGATTTTATCATATTTGGTAATTAATTTACGACATGTGTTTTTCACAAATGGAATATTTAATATCAAAGTGGCCAAAAAAGCAACTGCTACGTTTGCAAGAAATTTTCCATATGTTGTATCCATCTCTGGAAATGAAAAAGATTTACTACACACCATAAAGATAAATACATAAGTAAATTCTCCACCTAATAAAATTAATTGAGAAAAAGTAGATAAAAGAAGCCCTTGTTTAATAGAATTTTTATATATAACCATATTGGCAATTGTTAAAATTAATGTTGACACAGTAAATCTTAAAAAGATGTTAGTAAACGAAAAATTAATGGCAATTAAAATAATGAGTAAAGCTAACCATAAGAATAAATATTTTCCTTTTATTTGAATAGATTGTTGAGAAATTATTTTCCACGCATAATATATATATAAAAGTAAAACAATTCCTCCAAAAACATAATCAATTGGCGTTAACATATTCTCTTAACTCCTTTTTGTGATTGTTAGAAATCAAATCTAAAGTTTTTCCGTTGTCAAATACAATTAATTTATTTTTCATATCTAGTTTAATGACTCTTTCCATATTTACAATACATGCACGATGAGAATATTTAAATTCAGGTCCTAGTTGTTCAAAAATTTCAGACAAAGATCGATTAATGCGAAATACAGTATAATCTGTAATTACGATTGATTTTCTATCTACGGAATCATGAGTAATATACATGATATCCTTTAGTGGAATTTGATAACACATTTTTGGTGTTTCAAATTTTAATAAATTTCTACTACCAAATTGTTTTACAGCAATATTAAGTAAATTTTTCAATTTTTCCTCATAATTATCAAATTTACTAATAAATCCTAATGGTGAAATGACATTATAAATGACAAATTCTGCCATTTCACTATGAGACGTTAAAAATATGATAGCAGATTGCAAATCTATTTCTCTTATACGTCTAGCAACATCAATTCCGGATTTTTCCCTTACTTCAATGTCTAAAATATAAATTTTATTCGAACCTTTTACAGAAACTTGTTGAAAAAAGTCTTGATTATAATTATAAAACTTGTGAATCTTATAATCTGTATTATTTTTCATCATTAATGTATCTATAATATTACATACATTTTCAACAATATCTTTGTTATTGTCACATACAATATAACTTATCATATACTCAATTTCTACCCCTTTGCTATATAGAATTAAACGGACAACATACATCTTATAACTACATATCATTTATACAACATTTTTTTATGAAATGCAAATATTATTACCAATATGTTATCTTTATTATAATTGTAATAACTAATAATTTTTTTATTTTCTCTATCAGTTATTATCTTAAATTTAATATAAAATTAAAAGCACAGACAAACTTTTTTTCCGTGCTTTCATATATGTTCATCTCATATTTTTAGTGATTATCCAATTGTATGAAAAAATATTCTAAAAATCAGGGCTCTAAATAAACTTGTTTCATTCGCCCATGCTTTTTCTTTGCTTTTTCAAATATCTACTACTTAGGTCTCACATCAATTTATATCCTAGTTTTTCTAGTGCCAATATTGTTATTGCAGATAATTCCGTTTTTTTTAATTTTGTTATATCGTAAAATTCTGCACCTAATGAATCATCATTATTTTTTGTCAATTCAACCTCTTTCTTTATTTCGTTTTCATATTTTTCTATAATATAGAAGAAAACAATATGATGAATTTGTTGAGGCTTACCATGATGTTCCCATTCTACAATAGTAGAATTACCATCAAATAAAGAAAATTTTTTAATGTTTATTCCAACTTCTTCTCTCATTTCTCTCACTAAAGTTTCTTCAGGTTTTTCACAAAATTCAATTGTTCCTCCGGGCAAATCTAATTTATCTTTATATGGTCCATTAGCTTTTTTTATCAAAACAATTTCCTTGTTATTAATTATAATTCCATATGATCCTAAATGACTTATTTTTTCCATAGTATAAAGCCTCCTAACTTATTCTGTTTTTAATTTTAACACATAATTATTTAGTTTAGCAACATTTCATCTAACTCTTTCCTAATCAAAATTATATAATGTAAGGTATCAAATTATTTAACTGTTTTATAGTCTTCCAACCAGTAGTAATTTCAGAAAATTCTATAAAATCTGCATCACTGATTTTCGATTCAGTATTGACGACCTTCAAATTATCAATCAATAATTGGTAATAACATTTCGAAATTTTTTATTTCTTAAAAAATCTGCAAAATTTTCTATCACAAATTTGACTAACTTGACATCTTGTATCACTTTTTCAGTACATAATCTAGTGTAAAACTATGTTATAATTTCTAGTTTATTAAAATAATCATCATTAATGAAATCTTTTATATTCTCTTTTTTTACCTTTCAATTATTTATGAAAGCAATTTTTCCGTTGGTCTATATAATGAAAGCGAAATAATTACATTGTTTTTGCGGATTGCATCAATTTTTTATTGCTTTAACGTTGCTATTAAGAACCCATTAGTTATAAGTACTAATTCAATGTTAGGCAAATTTTTTCTAGAGATGTTTATAATTATATCAATATTATGATGCAGTTTGTCAATTCATATTTAGCACTATGAAAATCACAAGTTATTCTAATTTTCCCTCAAACTTTGTATTTTTTCTCAAATATTCACAATCTTTTATTATTTTTACCTCCTATTTTATGGCAAACTAAAACACGGATAAACTCTTAGTTTTCCGTGTTTTTATATATGTTTACTCC
>CALVQD010000051.1 GCA_944355255.1 uncultured Bacilli bacterium | reverse complement strand
TTTAAATTTTTTCAACTTTTATAATTTTAAATACCATTTTTTTCCTTATAAAAAGTGCATTTTCTTTTGAAAATACACTTTTATTACCTAATTGCACTTAATTGTGCACTTTAGATTGATTCAACGTCTACAGATAGCTTTTTTATTATCTTGTCTTTTGAGTTGTATCATCTGCTAATTGAGCTTGTTGTGCTGCTTGACTTGCATAGTATTCTTGATTCATTTCATACTCAAGAAGTGCAGTTCCCCAACCAGCAGCCCATGCATCTTCTAATCCAGCATATTCTGTTGGACAAGCTGGACATGGCGCACCATTTGTATTTGCTCCTGCCGCATATGCAGCTTGAATACCTGCATTATATACATCATTCCATGTGTAGTTAGACACTGGTGTTTCATCTTCTTTTTGAGATTCATCTGGCGTTGATGGTTGTTCTTCAGGCAATGAATTATCTGGTGTAGATGGTTTTTGTTCTATCTGATTCGAATTATCATCACTGACTTGTGATCCATCACCTATAGAATCAATAATTTCACCTACATTATGATCTTTAATATCTTTTGCATTATCCCATCCATTTTGCCATTCGATTGCAAATTCTTTATATTTATCAGGTATACTATCTCTTGAAGCACCACTTTCAAATGCAGCGAATCCGGCATTATAGGCTTCTTCTGCTAATTTTTGATAATCTTCTTGTTCTTGCTGTTGTTGATCGTCCTCTTGTTGTTTATTAGCTTGATATTGTTGATATCCAGCATTATATGCATTTTTACAATTTGCAAGATCGCTCGTTAAACTTTGCCCTTCTAATCCTAATTGGTATGCCAATTTATTGTATTCAACTCCACGGTTATAACCATTTCTATAACCATTTCTTTGAGCTTCACTAATTCCTCCAGGAACATTAATAAGAGATCCTGTTCTATCACCATTTGCCATAGCATCAGCCATACCAATATCATAGTATGCACTCGCATCTTGTTGCATTTCTTTCTTTTCTTCTTCTACTTGTTCTGTTACTTCATCTACCGATGGTAAATTTGCACTTTCATCTTTGGTAGTACCACCTTTTAATATATAAGCATTTCCTTTACCATCATATTGAATCGTCTCACCTGGTTTTAGATTGATACTACCACTTTCAGCTAACATAGCATCTACTTTTGCTTGTGTAAAATCAGGGTTAGGAGTTACTTCTAAACTTCCCATCTTCTTTTGCACTAAATCTACTAAATCATCCCATTCAGCATCATCATTATATTTCTTTTCTTCTACTCCGCTATTGATTAACTCTTTATCAGTTTTTACCTCTGCAAAGAAACCTTCAAAATCTACTTTACGATCCATACGATTTACAGTGACATCACTATCTTCTGTTCTCGTATTACCATGCCAATAAGCATTGTAAGCATCTTTATCAATTTCTTTACATGATGGTAAATCGTAGAATACATTTGCAAATCTAGACTCATCAAATCCAACTTCACTAAAACTGTATCCATCAAATTGCATACGATTTACAAACCCATACATCTGAGCTTGCATGATACTCATAATCGCATCATTAGTTGGTAAATCAGAACGATTTTCCATTGCAGTAACCCATTTATCTAAAAGAGATTTTGCTAAATTCTTTTTATTTTCAGGTTTTGCATCATTATATTCAATAATATCATCTTGTAATCCATTTAACATTTCAGCAAGTTCTTGATTTGAAACAAATTTTGCATAATCAATTTTACTATTTGTATTATTTGTAAGTGACATAGAATCAGCAACGACAAATGTATATAATTCATTCATTACTTCATCATATCTTGTTGCTGAAGAAGCATCATGTTTAATTTGTGCCTTACGCCACTCATCATATTCATTGCTTCCCAGATTCAATGCCTCTACAGTCATCAGTGCATCTTCTGCTGTAACAGGTTTATATTCACCTGTTTCAATATTATAATAACTTGAGAAACCAGCATTAGAAAGTTCAATTCCGAAATCTGCTGCAGCTTGTGTTAACTGATTTAAATCATTTGGATTAAAATTTGTTCCTTCTTTCACTGCTAATTTTTCATATTCTGTTGTAACATCATTTTGAACATCAGTAGTTTGATCGTATTGTGGTTGTTGTACCTGTTGAATCACTCCATAAGTAGCAGCAAGTGCTAAACCACCAATTGCCAATCTCTTTAAATTTTTCTTATTGAAAAGTTTTGCAAAACGTTGACCTTTTAATGTATCTGAATTCAGTTCTGTCTCATCATCGATTTCTTCAAATACATTTTCCAATTCGACAATCGGATTATCTTGATGCTCTTTGATAATATCATCTGGAGTTATCTCTTGGTTACGTAAACGAACAAGTTCATCAGAAACTTTTCTAATATAATCTACTGAAATTTCTTCGTTATCAATATTATCAGATACCAATTGGATTAATTTTTCTAATTTATTTTCATCATTTCCAGTTAATAAATCGCGATATTGTTTTTCAAACTCTCTTAAATTCATAATTGGTTCCTCCTATTATTTTTCTTTTTTGTTTCCTGTCATTTTGTAACCATCATTAATAAGTGATTGATCATTGTAATAACTCCATTTTATATCAACAGAACCACTTGTATATTTACAAGATTTTGTTCTATAGTATGTTGTATAAATTGGTGTTTTTACAGTCACATCACGATATACATTCTCTGTTATCGTCTTTGTTTGATAACCAGTTAATACTTTTCTTGTATTATATACTGCTTCTTCTTTTGTTCCCGTTTCTAAACATGTATATACATTTTGTTTTACTGGAACTTTGGTAGCAGTTCTTTGGTATACACGATATAACATTGTTACTTTACCACTACAATTTACTGTACAATCTTCTGTCTGTGCTGAATTTGGTACCACTACATAACGAGTTGTATCCGTATCTGTTGGAACATATGCTAATTTATCTGTTCTAACATAACTCCAAGCAGAATACTCAGTTCTATATTCTCCAGTTTCAGATTGAACATATCCATATTCTTTACAATAATCTTTTTTAACTGTTCCTACATAATATCTTTCATCTTTATAAATTGGTTTTGTCGTATCTAAAACAGTTTTTGTCTTAGTTCCAACTAAACGTTGTTCTGTTGTTGTTCTATATCCACTAACCTCTGTTCTCTGTTGTACTTTCTGTGTTGCTGTTGTATATTTTGGTTCAAGTGACCATTTTGACCAACTATCACTCCAATCAGAACATGTACCATTTGTGATTTTTTCATACTCATATAAATATTCTGTTCCAGGCGATGGTGATGGTTCTTCTGTCGGTGGTGTTACTTCTGGTTCATCAGGTGTTTCAGATGGTGAAGTCGATGGTGATTTACTTGGTGAAGAAGCCTTTGAATTTGTTGGAATAATCGTTGGACTACTTACATCTTGTGTATTTTTTTCACAGATTGTTGTTTTACAGTAATCGTAGCATCCCATATAAACTAAAATATAATTTTCTTGTTCACTACATTTTAAATTAACCTTCATGACATATTCATTGTCTTTTTTCGTTACCTCAACATAAGATTCATCTTCATCACATAATTTTCCACTACTATCTTTAATTGGTAATACTAATTTTTCATCGATCATTTTTCCCAAAGTCATAGAGGCCTTATCCCCTACTTCTTGTGGTAAACGTTCATTGGTATAATATCCCTTTGCCGCATCTTTCATGATTAAAATATTTTCCATAAAGATACGGTCGTATAGTGGTTCCACCGTGTCCTTTACGAATTCTTTTGATGGGAATAACCACATCAACAAAAAGACGAATAAAACTACAAACAAAACTTGTAGAATAACGTCTTTCAATGAAAAGCTATCTCTTCGTTCATTATACATACTTAACTCCCCCTTTATTTGGTTGTTATCCTAACATAAAACTCCATAACTGTCAAATTATCATAAGATATACTTTCTATAGTCCATTGTAACACTAAAGCGAGTCATTCGTCAATCGATAAAAGTACAATTGTACATCCCGGATTATAGTAAAAAGTTTTAAAATCTATTACTTTTTTATTTTTTCTTAAATACTCATGACAAGTTTTTCTTAAAACACCAGTTCCACACCCATGTACAATCACAACAATATTGTGTTTTAATTTCATTTGATCACGAATAAAATCATTAATTGCTACACGGGCAGTATCTCTGTCAAACCCATGTAAATCCAATTTAGGATAAGCATCAACAAATATTACATCATTCAAAGTCATCGATATACGCTCTCATTTCTTCTTTGGTTGCAACAGAATTTCTTCCTCCGACTTTCGTTACAGCAAGACCACCAGCGACAGTGGCAATGCGAACTATTTTTTCTAATGGTAATTTCTTACTTAAACCATAGACAAAACCACCATGATATAAATCTCCAGCCCCAGTAGAATCAACTGCCACTACAGATATAGATGGCATAATTTTCAACTGATCATTTTCTTTATACAATGAACCAGTCGCCTCTAACGTAATAATAATATGATTTTGAAATATATCTTCCATTTTTTGATAACATTCCTTCAATGTTTCTTTATCTTTCTGTTTCAAAGAAACATGGGTCATCCCTTCAGCAAATTCATGAGAACACACGATATAATCTACCATTTTAGATAATGTAATCGTCTCCTCTGTCGTATGACTTGCATCAATCACTGAAATTGCATTCGGATATTTTTCTAATATCTTTTTCGATAATTCATACTCTCTTCCATCTAACAAAATCAAATCAGGTTCTACAATTTCAATTTCTTTATCATAAGGATCTTTTGGGGGATGATATGTTAAAATGGTTCGCGAACCAATCTTCTTATTCGCAATAATAAAACTGGAAGTAGTAGAAACATGATCTCTTAATAAAAGATTTTTTGTATCAACACCAACAGAATCCAATTCTTCTTTTATTCTTTTTCCTTGATAGTCATTACCAACACTTCCAATAAATTCTACATCAGTGCCCCAGCACCCCAAAAGATATGCCGCATTACAAGCTGGTCCACCACCGCATTCTACTTTTTGCTCCACTACATTTTTCGTATTTTCAATTGGATACGCATCCGTTAAAAATGTCGTATCATAAGCAGCATGTCCAATACAAAGAATTCTCATTATTATCACCCTATTCTATTCGTATAAAATTAAAGCATTATCAAACAATCAGTATATTCTAAAATAAATTAAATGTTTAATATATGTTGATATATTAATATTGATATATGATTATATTTTAATACTCTCTTTTTATTATAAACGAAATTTAAAAAATTGTATATATACATTCTAAAATTAGTATTTCTATAAAAAAACTCTTTATTATCTAGCTAGATAATAAAGAGTCTTAAGTTTTTATAACAATATTTTCTTACTAATTAGTAAAACACCTAACGCAATCACAGCAACAGGTAAATAACTTGGATTCTTATCTACTCCAGTTTTTGGAGGTAAATAAGATGTCATTTGTTGTGGTTCTGAGCTTGTAGAACCCATTCCAAATTCTGGATTTTCTTCCTCAATATCTGTTGTTATTGTACCAACACCATAATGTGTCACTTCATAATTAGGTCTTGTATAATCAATCTCTAAATGATAAGCATTTGGCAATGATGCTTCTACATTTACTTGATATACATTCTTTTTTTCCTGTTTTTCAATTGTGTAGCTAATTTCTAATTGATCAATTACAACAATTTCTCTTTTTGATATTTCATAATCAAATTCGTATTTTTCATGAACTACTTGTTTAGAAACAATCACATGAACAACATATTTTAAAGAAGTTTGGTATTGTCCATAATTTAAATGGGAAATTTTTTTTGCATCACAATTCATAACAATTGTATTTCCGTTATCACTAAATGTATATGTTCCCCAATTATTGCCGATATGACTTAAATCAAATGAACCATATCCACTGATAAACTCTACATAAGAAATATGTCCCTCTGAAGTTGAATCATCTACATGATTTGCTTGATAATAACTACTCATGAATTGTTGTTGTGCTTCACTTGATAAAGCGGTTGGCGTCCAAACGGCAACACTTCCACTTCCTTGTTTAATTAAAATATATTGATTACTTTTATCAATTATATAAGATGATCTGCTTTCATCAATCTTATTTACAGTCTGAACAGTTAAAGTATTTCCATTTTCTACTTTCTCTGTCCACCAACTTTGAATTGTGTATCCTTCTGTTTCTAAACTTTCTAAATAATTAGAAACTTCTTCTTCTGTGTTAAATTCTTTTTGGAATGTATCATATTCTTCAGTAATTTCAGCTGTCTTTTTTGTAATATCACTTGTTTTAATAATCGTATTGTCTGTCGAACTTGCATCTAACTCTGCTTTTTTTTCTTCAGCTTCTTTTAAACTATCAAATGTTAATGTACCATTTTCAATTGGTGTTAAAATTTCATTGATGATTTCTCCTACTTTTTTTGGCTCAGAAATTGATAGCTCATAAATTTCATTTTCTTTTGCATTATCAAGATATTGTTGATAAATTTCTTTTACATTGGTTTGATATGATTCTAATTCTGATTCTAAGATTACATCAGTATTACTTTCTACTACTTCTTTTGCAGTTTCTTCTATTTCTTCTTTTATTTCATAATTTGTAATCGTACCATATTTTGATTCAATTTCTTCTATGTATTTGTTTAAATTTGCTTCTGCTAATTCATATGTTGCAAACGTTTCATTATAATTCGTATAAGAAACTTCAGAACTTGGTACTATTTGAATATTGTTAATTACTAAATTCTGATTTTCCATATCCGTTTTTACTTCTTCTAAATAAATGTCTAAATCTTCTAAAGTATCAAATGTCTTTTCAATAATCTCATTAGTAGATTTGTCTATTAATTTTATCTCATAGACATATTCTCCACCCATCATTTCCACTTTTTCTTTCATCTCTTGATGTTCTTTTTCCATTTCTTTTACATAAAGATTTGCTTGATCTTCTGTATCAAAATATTTTGTTGCAGATGGTCCATAAACATAGTCCACTTTGCTTTTATTTTCTAAATTTATTTCGACCCCATTTTTCTTCACTTTTGAATCAATACTTGTCATCGTATTAGATGTTGTCAGACTCATTACAAATAGAAAAACTGTAACGAGTAATAAATTAAGTGCAAATATTGAAAATCTTTTCTTTTCGTTCATAAATTCAGCTCCCTTATATTTCTACTGCGCTTAAAATGTAATAAGAATTATCATTATCATTTGTGCATGTTTGCAAAATAATCACATTCGAATTCTTATCAAAAGTAACATCTGTTGAATAGATAGAATTATTTTTTAAATGATTTAGATGTGTTACAAACGCATCACTTGCTACATTTACATTCATATGTTCATAGTCGGATGTAATTTTTTTAAATGAAAAAATTTGATAAATTCTTTTCCCATAATCATATTGTAAAATAATATACTGATGATTCTGATAAAAAGATTCATTTAAATAATTTTCTAACTTTCCGAACGGTAAATCATAGATAGGTGAATTATGTCCATATATATTAATTTGTTGACTATCAACATCTGTTCTAAAATCCATAAATTCCGTTCCTTTGACATTACTGCTTCTGTCGATTGAATGATTTAGATAATATTCATTATTACTGGTTCTTGCAATCATTAGATTAAATAAATCAGGAATTTCTAATCTAGCGATGATCTCCTCATTACTATAATATTGTCTATAATACTCTAAATCGACATCAGGTGAAAAAGAAGTCATATCCAAATTCATATCATGATTTTTAACATTCGTAGCGGATACACTTTCTACTTCCTGGTAAAAATGTGATAACTCATTAGAAACATTATTTCTCATATTTACATCATAAGAAAAGAATAAGATAGAAAAAATAACAATGATTAGTAACACATAGTATAAAACTAATTTAAAACGATTACTTTTCTTCATTTTTCACATGCCCTCTCTTTATATGCAATATTTCTTCACCTTATGGCTAGTCATAATAATATAAAACAATAGGATTGTCAATAAATTTTTAGAAAATATAATCTAAAAAAATGAATAAGAACCAGTCATATTATTACCAATATTTAGCAAATAAATACATCATTTAAATTTTTTTCAATTCACCCTATTTATTTTATGAAAAATAATTTTCCAATGTTCCAAATTCAAGTATTAAATTCTCATATGAAATTTTTTGAAAGAAATTAAATTCACAATATTTATGGCATAAAAAATCACGTTTCAAAATTTAAGAAACGTGATTATATTTATTGTCAATTTTAAAGATGGAATCAACTACTTATTTGTTCCGAATTTAACTGCAGCTTGTGACCCATAAACCAAAGGAAACTAATTTGGAGCGACTTGCCACTCCACGGAGACTAAAATGACTTATTTTTACAACTATATTTCTTTTTTTGTTATTTCATCTTTGATGCATAATTCATCATTAATTTTTATAATTATAAGCACAAATAATTTTAAGAATCTAATATAGTTACTGTGATGTACATCTTCATCACCAAAAGGTTGTGTTCCATGACCATACATATTTCTTAAATCCAAAGAATTAACAAATTCAGATTTATTCAAGCAGTAGTTTAAATAATCCTGCTCTGGTTTCGAAAACAATGTACTTTCAAATCTTAAAATTCCGTTTTGTACTAAAGCATCTATTTCTTTTCTTTGCTTTTCATTTAATTTCCAATAGCTAATTACACCATTCATATATAAATCATATAATATAACTATTTGAGTTTTATTTTTTATCTTTATATAACCATCTTCATCTACATAAACATAATTATCATCTATTAATTTTTGTAGTGATGGTTGTTCATATTTAACTATTTCTTCTTTTTTAATTTTACCTTTTACAAGTAGTTCATAGAAATTCTTATAACCTTTCTTTTCCTTTTCAACATATGATAACATACATTGATCTGAGAATAAATAATATGTTATTAAATCATATTCTCTTCCATTAGAATAAACATATTTATTATTTAATAAACTTTTTACATTTTTAAAAAATAAATGTGTTGATGATATTTGTAATAATTCTGGATCTATTTTACCATCATCTACCAAATAATTAAATTGTTTTAAGCAACTGTCGATTTCTGGCAATATTGTTCTACACTTTTCAAGATAATTTGAATTTTTTGATGGAAGACTAATATTATAATTTTCAATATTAAATTCTCTAATTAAGTAATTTCTAAAAAACCACTCAAGAATATCCTCAATTCGAACATTTAATTTTTCTAATTGAACACAGTAACCATACATTTGTAAATCCGCTAATTGATCAATTCTTTTAAATGCCGTCCTCATGGGATAATCTCTTTTAGAACGCATGAAAATAGTTCTTTCAAATATTCCCATTAAATTAGTTTTACTCACCAAATTCCATCTCATTTGCTTGTCGACATATTCAAATAAATATATAAAATTATTTAATAAAGTACTATTATTGTCTATATTTTGTTTTATCCAATTTATATCATATGCAAATTCCCAGTTTTGCCCTTTATTATTAAATTCAACTGTTTCCTTTTGATTTTCTTTAAAAAGAACCAAAGTGGACATTTCTATCCCGGGATTATTTTTAAACAATTTCTTTTCTTGCTCTTCAGCCTTCTTTTTTGCCAATAATTTTGTTTTATCATCTATATTTAACTCATTTGTTACTTGCAAATTTACTATTAGCCTTAAATAATTTAAATTTGCAAATTCACTATTGATATAATTTTTAAGAATCTCATTTTTATCTTCATTTGTTAAACTCTTAGGAAAAATTCTATGAGAATAATTTCCTAAATGATCTGTTTCATACTCGTCAAGCAATAATACTGCACTATCAGTATATTTTAGTAATTTTTCACGTAAAATTTTATCATATGTATGTACAATATTTTTATTATGTAAGACAACGTGCAAATAAACATCTTTCTTTTCAAGGATTTGAGAAAATATATCGTCACTTATTCTTTCATAAACTTTATACTTATCAATTACTTCAAAAAAGTCCTCTATATAATTACGTTCAACATCATTCAAATATTTTTCAATATTATCATTGTTTAACTTTGAACAAAACTTACCAATTATTCTATTGATTTCCTTTGATGATTCATTACAAATATCTTTAATGTTTTCTTGTACATTTTTTAAATACTCTGGATTAAATAATTTTAAAATATTATAAAACTCCAGGATATCATTAATTTCATAGTCTTTATCTGTAATAGTTTTTGAAATTTCTACAGCTTTATTAAAGTTATACGCCGTTGTCATATCATTATTAGAATAAAACTTAACTCTTTCCATAGCATCACCACTTTTCAAATACTTATTATACTACATAAATATTTATTTTTATTATGTAATGATTATTTTCTTATTTGTGTTCTAGCAAAAATCCATCTTTTCTGCTTTTTACATCTACTTCTAATTTTATTGTTTCATTCATAAAGTTTAATTTCCATTCAAAGTAATCTTTATGAACAATTACCTTTTCTACAAATTCTTCTATTATTTTTTCATCAACACCATTATAGTTAATATCTAATAATTTTCTTATACTCTTTTTAGCATTTTCTATTCTTACATCTAATGGTTCAAGTAATGAACATTGTTTTTCTAATTCTAATATTTCTATTTTATATTTTTCTATTCTACTAGATAACTTCTTTTGAAACATGTCATATAGATTTATATCTATAGTTTCATCTAGATAATTATCCATTAATCTATCTAACTTTGCTGTTTCATTTTCAATTAATTGATTTAATTTATCAATTCTTTTTAACATCTTCTTTTCAGGATGTTCATCTATATCAACTCCTTTCAATAATCTTTCAGCAAGTGCTTTTCTACTATCTGAATTTTGTGTAAGATTTCTAAATATTGCTTCAGCCATATATTGTAATTTCCATTCTGGCACTTCTTTCATATCACATGTATCCTTAAACCTATTCTTTGGTCTACTTTTCTTGTTATAACAAATAT
>CALVQD010000050.1 GCA_944355255.1 uncultured Bacilli bacterium | reverse complement strand
GAGCATGGAGTGACTGGGGAACTAATACAGGAACTAAAAATAAAGGATTAAGTGGATCAGGAAAACGTCAAGGAAAGATTGTTGTAAGAGATGCAGCGGGAAATGAAAGAACATGTACTACATCAGTATACTGGGTTGATAAAGTAAAACCTTATACACCGGTTATTTCAAAAATTACTTATTCGACTGGAAAAGGATATACAGTTTCAGGTGTCACATCAAGAAAAACGCAAAACAATGTATCGATTTCATTTTCAGCGAAAAACGGATACTGTAGTGGAAAAACCAAAGAAACATGGAAAGTATATGGAGATACGGCAAATGCCAATGCGAATTCCGGATATACAATTCAGGCACAAATGTCATGTAATGGTGAAGATTGTTACGCATTGATTAATGGTAAAAAATACAATGGTGGTACTGGTGGTAAGTGGATTACTGTATCAAATATTAGTAGTATAAATGGTTATGCCGGGGTAGCTGGTTATCATGATGGTAAAGTAATCAGAAGTACAGCGACTTGGAAAATTCGTTTAAAAGATGGTGCTGGTAATTATTCAGGAACACTGACTTATAAGAATACGTGGTGTACATAGGAGGTAAAAATGAAAAAAGGGTATCAAGTAATCGCAATTATATTAATTGTATTATTGGTTTTGATTGTGATTGGGACAACGGTAGTTGTTATGACTCATCAAGATCAAAAAACAAGTGATAAGAAAGAGAGTCAAGTTACCACTGAACCACAGCGAAAAAGCGATGAACAAATTGCAATTGAAACAGCACAAAGTCAAGATCCCACTGGAACGAGTCAATATCAAGTAGTTAATAAAAAAGAACGTGACAATGGGGAAGTAGAAATTACCGTAGAAGAATCAACGACGAAAGAACAACAGACATATATCGTAGAAGAAGATGGAAGTATCTATCAAGAATTTCAAGTTCAATCAAGTGGTACAAATCCTGAAGAGGAAGTGCAATAAGCACTTCTTTTTGTTATAAATTGAAATAACATTACATATATTGTGATAGGTGGTGTCATGCGCTTATCGGATTTACAACATAAAGATGTCGTGAATATGAAAGATGGAAAATTGGTTGGTAATATTATCGATGTATCTATTAATGCATTAAATGGAAGTATGGAAAAGTTAATTGTAGAGAAAAGTAAGTTTTTTGTCTCTTTGTTTTCAAATAAAAATGAAATAGAGATAAGGTGGGAACAAATCGAAAAAATTGGTGAAGATGTGATATTAGTTCGTATTGATTTGTGATATAATGAAATAGGTGATGTAATATGGCAATTAAAACATCGATTCAAAATGATGATGTACTAGATGAACTTTTAAAAAAATATAATCTAGAATTGGTATTAGAGCCAAAAGAACAAAAGAAAGACAAGAAAAAGAAGAAGTCGACAAAAAAATAATAGAAAGTGGTGTTGTGATGAAAATATTATTACATTCTGACAAGATGAAAGAAGTAGAAAAAAGCGGTGTGGGACGAGCTATTATTCATCAACAAGAAGCGTTACGATTAAATGGAGTTCCATATACGTTAAATCCAAAAGATGATTATGACATTATTCATATTAATACGATTTTTCCAGAGTCATATTTGATGGGAAAAAGAGCGAAAAAAGCAGGAAAAAAAGTTATTTTTCACGCGCATTCTACCGAGGAGGATTTCCGCAATTCCTTTATTTTATCTAATCAAGTGGCACCTCTTTTTAAAACTTGGTTAAAAAAATTATATTCTTCTGCGGATTATATTATTACACCGACACCTTATTCTAAAAAATTATTAGAAGGGTATGATTTAGGAAAACCGATCGTTGCGATTTCTAATGGAATTGATTTAAATTTCTATCAAAAAGGAGAACATGATCGTGAAGATTTTCGTAAGAAGTTCGGTTTTAAAGATACAGATAAAGTAATTATGAGTGTTGGTCTATACTTAGAAAGAAAAGGAATTACAGAGTTTGTAGAACTTGCTAAAAGGATGCCAGAATATCAATTTATTTGGTTTGGATATACGAATTTAAATACTGTTCCTAGTTCGGTTAGAGAGGCAGTTACAACGAAATTGGATAATTTACACTTTCCAGGTTATTTGCCACGTGAAGAATTGAAAAAGGCATATTTTGGTGCTGATTTATTTCTGTTTATGACTCATGAAGAGACAGAGGGAATTGTATTATTAGAAGCAATGGCTTGTAAAATACCAACTTTAATTCGTGATATTCCAATTTATGAGGGTTGGTTTGAAGATGGTAAAAATATTTATAAAGCAAAAACATTAGATGAATTTCAAGATAAAATTAAAAAAATCGTGGAACATCAATTACCTGATGTAACAGAAAAAGGATATTTAGAAGCGAAAAAACGTGATATTAAAGAGATTGGAAAAGAATTAAAAGCTGTTTACGAAAAAGTAATGACATTAGATACAGTAGAAAATAAATAATCTACTGTTTTTCTTTGGGACATGATATAATAAAAGTGGTGATGTTGTGGAACAGAATTTATTTCAGAGTGATGGGAATTATCGAAGACTTGGCTTTTTATTATTACAGGATGGAAGTTTGATTCCATTTGGATATAGAGATTTGTATGATGTAGTTGTAAATGTAGGATATGAAAATATTGATTATACATATCATAATTCTTCTCTTTTAAAAGAGATAGAACATCATCCATATTTAGAAACATTAAAGGTACAATTAGAACGTGATTATGGGAGTGAATTGATCTATTCTCCTTATTTTCCCCAAAAACAAGTTTTAACTGTACTTGCTAGAGATTATCAAATAACTGCTTTTAAAATGGTAAATGCTCCTGATACAGGTGAAAAAAGAGACTTTTTAGTCATTGCTTCTAATCTTTCTAACGAGGCTTATGAAGCCTTAAAACAATTAAATCAAACAAATATTTTTCAAAGATTACAATTATGTAGATGGATACAAAATGAGGAAGAATATATCGATTATGATGGAATAGAAGATTTTTTGAAAGACTATCAAGCAAGAAAAAGAAAGTAGTGATTGTATGCATAGAAAAATCAATATAGTTATTTGGACGATTGCTCTTGTTTTAGCAATCTTACTTGGTGCGATTTTTTTATTTTCTGACCAAGTAAAGTTATATGAGAAAACATTTCATTATTTCGACACGGATATCACAGTCAGAATTTATGAAAGAGATCAGGAAAAAGTAACGCATGCATGGGAAAAGATAGAGTCAATTTATCAAGATTATGATCATTTATCTGATCCTCATAAATCGTATGATGAAATGGTAAATATTCATACGATTCGTTATAACAAAGAAGAGACAGAGGTACTTACATTAGATGAGAGATTGTATCAAATGCTAGAATATGCGAATGAGTGGCAAGAAAAAAGTAATGGTGTATTACAAATTAACCAAGGAGCTTTGATCGATGGTTGGGAATCGTATTTAGAGTTAGGTGAAAGTATTCCTTCCGAAGCAAAAATCAATGCTTGGAATGAAGCGGATCAAAGTGTACTCGTACTACAGGAAAACAATCAAATGAAAAACAATCATCCAATGCTCGATTTAGGAAAAATTCCTCTCGGTTTTGCAAATGATGAAGTTGCTTCCTATTTAAAAGAAGAAAATATAACACAGTTTTTAATTCAAGAGGGGGGAAATGCGAACGCAGGCTTATCTTATAAACAGAAGCCATATAAAGTGGCATTAGAAATTTTAAATGAGAATGATGTGGCTACGATCGTTTCTATACAAAATAAATCAATTGTAACTGAAGTAAGTGATTTGAATCGCTATGAATATGATGGAAAAACTTATCATCTTTTGATCGATCCAGAAACTTCATATCCAGCATCTAAAATAGAGAAGGTAACAGTCATTGCAAATGATTCTAAAACTGCTTATACAGTAAGCCATATATTATATTTAATGGATAGTAAAGAGGGAAAAGAATGGTTAGAAAATTTATCTGATATAGAAGCCCTTTGGCAGGATTTAGATGGATCTAGAATTACTACTACAGGATTTTCCCAATATGAATGACAAATGCTATAGTAAAGAAGAAAAAAGTTTGCTATAATAATACAGGTGGTAATCTGAAAAATAAAACTAAATTTATTTTAAGAAAAATACAAAAAAAGGGCAGACTTCCCCTTACCCCAAGTTAAAGTCAAAAATTTAACTATTCAATTATGGCATTTTGATTTACTATTTCTAAT
>CALVQD010000049.1 GCA_944355255.1 uncultured Bacilli bacterium | reverse complement strand
CAAAGTAAAATTATTGTTAATAGTCTTTTTATTTTAAAAAAAGTATAGTATAATGAAAATGTAAGGATGCTTTATTTTAACCAAATTACGAAGCTTACAATCCTTACTTTTTTTATGGAAAAATGATTATCTAAGTTTTGTCAAATTATAAAAAATGTGATATTATAATCACGACAAAAAGAACTGAGTTTCCTCAATTTTTAAAAATTTTGGATATATTTGGTTTATTTGTTAGAATATAGACAATCTGAGGTACATAGCTTGTATATAATCTTGCATAATTTGGTTTCGCATGCGATTATACACTTGTAATGATGTTTACCTTCAGATTGTTTTTTTCTAAAAAACAAATAAACTGGATCAGTTTTATCTCTATGAGCAGAAACTTGAAGTAATGTTGTAATAACATTAAATAAAATAGTTCTGCCAAATTTACAGCCTGTTTTAGAAATAGGACCATGATATGCAGCCACACCAGATTGTGAAGTAACAGAATCAATTCCTATAAAAGATATGAATTGATATTTGTCATCAAATCTAGTTATATCACCAACTTCAGCCAAAAATAAAGCTGTAGAGAATTCTCCAAAACCAGGAATAGAATTTATTATTTTAAATAATTCTTTGTCTTTCATTTCTCGAATTAATTGACTTTTAATTTTATTTATTTCCAATTTATGATATTGAATCATTTCAATTAATTGAACTAGATTTTGAACTTGTAAGGAATCAAGTGTCACAAAGCATAATGAATTAGAAGCAAGTTGTTTCATTTTTAATACTTTATTTTTGAATCTGAAAGCTTGTGTTGTTCCGTTTTTCTCTTTTAAGTAATTTGTTAAATAATCCATTCTTCTATGAATAAATAAACTAGGATGTGGAAAGTCGTGTATGAAATTTAAAGCTAAATCACTATATAAATCGTCAAAAATAAGGTTAAATTCAGGAAAAACAATTTCAACTAATTGTTTATATCTATTTTTTAATCTAGTCTGTCCTTCTATTAATGACCAATATTGTCTAGCAAGTGGATTATACATAAAATATTCATCATTTTTATTATAAAAATTATCAATAGTACCTAAATAACATCTAGCAATTTTAAAACAATCTAATTTATCTGTTTTAGATTTATTTAAAGTGTCTTTAAATTGTTTAACTAGTTTAGGATTCATAACAACAGTATTAATACCTTTAGATTTAAAATAATTTTCGACTGGCAAATGATAAATAGAAGTAGATTCCATAACTACAATTAAATTAGAATAGTTTTTGACCAAATTTAGTAAATTATCAAATTCATTTTTGTTATGTTCAATTAAAGTGGGTTCAATAATAATGGTTTTTAATTCATCCATAAAACAAAAAACACTTTTACCTTTAGCAACATCAAAACTTAAAATATGTTTCATAAAAACTCCTTTCATAAATATTTCGGTTAATACCATATTGAATTACCTACATTCCTACACGCTTAATCATCCGAACTCTAAGTTCCATTATCTACAACCGAATTAATAAATAATTATATGGTAGACATTCATTTTCCCGCACTCGAAGTACCTGTTATAATCCGTCTTTACCGATGTTTGTTATAATAACAAAAAAACATAAAGAAATCAAAAATTGAATCTTGAAATCTTTATGATTAACATTATACGTGATATAATATAGTTGTAGAGGACTTAGAGAAAACAGAGAAAGATTGTATATGTTCTTTTGAATCTTTCTTTTTTTTCGGCTTAAAATAGAGGAGGGAGTTATATGAAAAAAGAAAAGATAAATTATTGGAAATTCTTATGTGGTTTTTTAAAACCATATAAGATATATCTTCTAGTAATTATTATTTGTGGTATTATTTATAGTGCTATCAATGCGATTATTCCTATTATCGAATCTAATATTCTAGCAGCGATTGGAACATCTTTATTTCAACAAGCAATTCGACTTGGAATTATTGTTTTAATTATTATGATGGCAGTCAATGTTTTACTATGGATATACAATGTGACTTATTCTAAAGTATATCAAAGTATCGTAAAAAATATGTCTTACAGATTGTCCAAAGAAACATTGTTGATAGAAACAAAAGTGTTTGATTCTCATGGCAGTGGGGAATTTATTAACCGCATTAATCGTGATCCAGCTAGAATCGCATCTTTGATGAATAATATTCGTAATATTATTACTTATATGATTGCAGATATAGGTGTTTGTATTTATATCATGGTAATTAATCCACTTATTGGTCTATTATTCTTTATCTTGTTTGCAATACTTTATGTCATTGGTGTAAAAGCAGCTAAAAAGAAAGCAGAATGGCGAAAGAAGAGAAATGAGGTAGGGGATCAGACTTCTTCTACTTTAACAGAAATGGTACGAGGAATTCGCGATATTAAATTACTGAATTTGAAATCATTGTTTTTAAACCAGGTTGATGAGAAGTTAGAACAAGAGAAAATGATTGATTATCAAGCAGATGTAGTTATGGAAAAGTATTATCGCTTTAATAATATAGCGTCAGAAATATTTCTTGTTGTTGTTTTAATATTAGGTGTTTATTTTGTTTCCCATAACATGCTTTCTCTAGCTAATTTTATTGTTATTTATATGTATCGTTCACGACCAAGACAACTAGTTACTCATTGTGTTCGTCTCAAAGAAATTTTATTGGAAGTAAAAATTATGGCACAACGTATGTACGAAATTATTTATCATACTAATTTTCCTAGAGAACAGTTTGGCACCCAAAAAGCAAGTAAATTTGATGGTTTTATTGAGTTTAAAAATGTTACTTTTCGATATACGGATAGAGATATTCTAAAAGATTATAATATGACAATTCACCCAAATGAAACAGTAGCAATTGTTGGAAAAACTGGAGCTGGTAAGAGCACTATTTTTCAATTATTAACAAGAAATTATCAAGTGAATCAAGGAGTGATTCAAATTGATGGCGATGATATTCGTAATTTTGATGAGACAAGTTTTTACAATAATATTACAATGATTCCTCAAAATCCCTATATTTTTCACATGACGATTCGCGAAAACTTACAGTTAGTAAAGGAAGATTTAACGGATGAAGAAATGAAAAAAGTATGTAAGATTGCATGTTTAGATGAGTTTATAGAGTCACTTCCAAGTCAATATGATACAATGATTGGTGAAGGTGGTGTCAATTTGTCCGGAGGAGAAAGACAGCGTTTATCGATTGCTAGAGCACTCTTAAAGAAAAGCGAAATTATTTTATTTGACGAGGCAACAAGTGCTTTAGATAATCGAACGCAGGCATCCATTACAAAAGCAATTCATAATCTTAGTTCAGAATATACAGTCTTAATTATTGCTCATCGTTTATCTACAATTAAAGAATGTCATCGTATTATTGTCATTGATCAAGGAAAGATTGTAGGAGATGGTACACATCAAGAATTGTTAAAAACGAATCCATATTATAAATCTTTATATCAAGAAGAACTAAGTCAAGATTAGTTCTTTTTATTTTGATGACACAAAAAAAGGGATAACTCCCTTTGTACGATTGACTAATTGGTATAGCGTAATGTTTCATTTGAAATATTGAAGATAATACCAACCATAATCATATAACTAAGAAGACTAGAACCACCATAACTAATAAATGGTAGGGTAATTCCAGTAATTGGCATTAGACCAATCGTCATTCCTATATTTTGG
>CALVQD010000048.1 GCA_944355255.1 uncultured Bacilli bacterium | reverse complement strand
TATCTTAAATTTTATTCTTACGATGATTTACAAAAACAAATGAAGACCTATTTAAAGCGTTCTAATAATATTCCTATGCAAGTTCTTAATTGGCTTACTCCTTTAGAAATGAGACAACAAATTATAGGAAAAAACAATATTCAATAATTACAAAATAACTATATCATATTGCTTTTTTATTTTTATAAATTTTGTCTCACATCATTTACAATTATACAAATGATAAAATTTTATAAAAATGATGATATAATAAATATAGTGTAAGAGTAAACTACTTAATTTATTGTTTGTTCAAAAAAGGAAGTGTTTTTATGGAACAAAATGGTATTTTTATCAGTTATCAAATGGCTGAAGCTATAGAATTAATTGAAGGTTTTAATTTAAATGTGCCAGAAGAAAAAGCAAAAGCAGAAGAATCTTTATTAGAATTAAAAAAAAGATGGTTAAATGATACATTACCTGGAACTAATATAAAAATTGGAGATAAATTTACAGGAATGCAAGATATTACAATAGATGATATCGTGCAAATATCAGCCCTAGCAAAACAAGCAGATACATATACTTTAGAAAATGCAGGAGCATTTCAACATCTTTTGGTAACTAATGAAAATGGACAAATTGCATTTGATTTTGAAAAGATAGATAAAATTGCATCATTAGCAAGAAAAAACAACAAAAAAATAATTATTGATTCAACAATCGTTTTCGGAGACCATTTTCCATTTAAAATTGCAAATTTAGATAAAGAAACTATTTCTAAATTGATTGGAGAATATACAAAACAATTAACTGGGAAATATGGAGATGTTATTGATAGAATGGATGTTTTAAATTCAATATTTCAAAGAGCTCATGTTTCTCCTGGAAATAATGCAGAAGAATTTTGGATTAAAACATTTGGTGAGAATTATGGACAAGAAGTTATCAATATTGTAAGAAACAATATGGATTCCAGATATCCTAATATCAAATTAGGTTGGAATGAATTTTATTTAACGAATAGTAATTTTGAACAAAGAAAAATAGATTTTTTAAACAGAGTTAAATCAACTAATGGCTTAGATGTTATTGGAGTTCAAGATCGATTCATGTCAGGTGAAAGTATAGATTATATTATTAGTTCTTTGGATGAAATTGCAACAGTTAGTAAAGAAGCAAATAAAGAAGTTTGTATTACAGAATTTGGTTGTTCTGCAAGTGGTATTGATTTGAGAAATGGTAATGCTGAAATAATTAATTCAAAAATTCAAAACATTATGAATGCCGTAAAAAATTATAGTTCTAAAAGCGACAATATAAAGAGAATTGAGGGACGTATTTGTGATAAATTTGATTTCAACTATGGGGAATTAAAAAATATGGGCTTTGATATAAGCACAACAGGAAGAAAAGGAGTTGCTATCGAACGAACTCATATTGATAAAAAAGATACTCCCTTTGATAAAAGAAGTCAAGGAGAAGTTCAAGTCTATCAACAGATAAAAGAAAAGAATCAAATAATAAAACAACAAAAAGCTCAACAAAAACAAATAGAAAAAACTAAAACAAAAATACTTACTCAACCATCATCTAATGGTAGCGGTCAAAATGGTAATAAGGGATTTGCTAATGCAATTATGTTATCATTAATTGTTAGTTTTGTTTGTGGTGCATTATTTATGGTTGTTTATATGATTATTGGGAGGTATTCTTAAATGAATAATGATTTAAATTTAAAAGTACTAGAATCTTATGTCGAAATTGATAAAATACATGATGATATAAATAATAAGATGTTTAATTTTATTACAAGAGCAACCGAGTTAGTTGAATTATCAGAGGATGATTATCAAATTGAAAAAACATTAAAACTTAATAAAATATCCTTAAAAGGATTTATATTAGATTCATCCTGTTGTATTAATTTAAATATGAATAATATAACAAATTATTCAATACGAGAATTAAAAGACTATTTAATACAATATGAAAATAAATTTAACGAAGATTATTCAAAGTACTCTTTGGCTATTTCGTTATATGAATTGGTTGAAGAAATTGAAAACTTGATTGACTCAAAAATAAATTTGGAAATTGAAAGTTTAAGTAAAATAATATCTAATATAAATGTTATTAAAGACATAGATAAAGCCAAATATGAGGAGATTTACTTTAACTCAAAAAATCAATTAAATGAACATTTTAAGAATTTAAAATTAGATGAAAAAAACTACAACATATGTATAGGAATATTAAATAACATTTTTAATTTTTATATTAGTGGATACCCAAGTATACCAGATGAATATTTATATAAAAATGATGGTTCATAAAGATAAACCATCATCGAGAGTGTAAAAAATTCTGTGTAAAATCCATCTAATCATGATCAATTAAGTTTTATAGGAATCGAAGTGATTCCTTTTTCTATGACCCAATCATATCATAGAATATTAAATTTTCAAACAACTAAATTCTTCCTTCAAACATAATCGATAACTCTCCAAGAATCAAATCCCAGTTACGATATCTTCCGTTCCATTTTTTAGTAATATTTAAGGTTGCTAAATAAAGACACTTCATCAATGATTCATCGGAAGGAAATACAGACTTCGTTTTTGTATACTTACGATATGAGCGATTTAAACTTTCAATAGTATTGGTAGTATACATGATTTTTCTTACAGGTTCTGAATAACTAAAGAATGGGCAAATCGCATCC
>CALVQD010000047.1 GCA_944355255.1 uncultured Bacilli bacterium | reverse complement strand
ACTTCCGCGGTAAACATATCTTCCTGGTTCGTATTGATCGACATATAATCCATCTCCACTTGATACAACTTCATCAGTAATATCAATCGCTGGACTTGGACTTGGTATCTCTGATTCCTCTCTTTGTTCATAGGTAAGTGTAATTTCTATTTCTTTTTGCATTTCTGTCTCATTAAAATCTACACTGGCATCCCAGTATACTCTTACTTGAAATGTTTTTTCTTCTCCTGAAAGTAGAGCATCACCTACTCTAATGTTAGAAAGACCAACTTTAATTGGCAGTGGCGACTGACTATTTGCTTCATCTACTCCATTGATGGCTGTTAACATTGCATCCAAGTCTCCTTGGTTCTCAACTACAACATCATACGTTGCACTCGCTCCTGGTTGTTGTAATTGTACATCCAATGTAAGTGTCGTTAATCCGGTAATTTCCTTTTTATTTGTTGTTGCATTGTTCATTTCTTTCTCTTCAGCACTCGTAAATAATATTTTCCAATCCGATGTGATCTGGGCAGTTCCTGTAATATCTAATTGGGTACTTAAAAGAGCATATCCAATTCCTATCATTAAAAAAACTGCTATACATATACTCCCCATTAAAAAATGTTCTGCTCTCACCTTATGACTTCTTGTTTTAAAAATATTCCTCATATGCTCCATCCTACTCTCTTATTATATTTATTTTATCATAATCCTCAAAAAAACACAATGCAAGATTGTGTTTCATTTCTATATTTTAATACATGGTTGTTCTATCTTTAAAATAGTCTGTAGCTCCTCCACTCCATGGGAAGTTGACTGTTTCTCTTGGATTATAAGTATTAGCAATAAATGTATCCCAACTCATATAATCTTTTAAATAATGACCAGTAGCAATTCCAAAGTGAAGGTGTTGTGCTGTAGAACATTTATCCCACCATTCAGAATTTCTATCTCCACCCATAATACCAATTTGTGTATTTTGAGTAACTACTTGACCAACACTTACATCTATTCTTCTTAAGTGGGCATATTCTGTTGTGTATTTTTTTCCATTTACCGTATGAATGATAAAAATCATATTACCACCACAATTAGAACGATAACGAGTTCCTATTACAACTCCATCTGCAGCAGGATAAATAGGTACAGTTCCAGATTGTGATACATCAAGTGCTTCATGCAATTCATAAACACCAGTAGCTGGGTTTAAACGATAACCGTATTCACTTGTTACATACCCTTCTATAATCGGTCTTAAAAAGCTTGTTCCTGGTGGCAATGTTCCAATTCCAATAGAACCTGTTCCAGGGCTACTACTTCCACCACCAACATTTGGAATACGTCCACATGTTCTAGTATCTTCATCGTCTGTACATCCCATATTTTCTAGCACTTTAATTGCTTCTTTTTGCATTTCAATCTCGTCTTGAGCAGACATTTTAATATCAGTAACTTCAGTTAAATGCTCTCCTAATTTTTTTGTTTCTTCTTCTAATTCAGCTTGTTTCTCACTTAAGTTTTTCTTCTTTGTATCCATTTCAGTTTTTTTCTGTTTAGATTCTTCTACTACTCTATCATACTCATTAATCAGTGATTCATTATAACCAGATACTTGTTCTGATACCGCCATACGATAGATAAAATCAGTAAAATCTTGTGCTCCAAATGCATATTCTAAATAAGCATTTTCTCCACTTGAAATCTGCACAAAATTAATTACTTTTTTAACTTCTTCATCTAATTTATCTGCTTTTTTATTCAATTCATCAATCTCTGCTTGTAATGATTGAATATCTTCTTGTAGTTGTGAAACTTCTTTCTTTAAATTTTCTACCGTCTGATTATTCTCATCGATTTGTTCCTGTGTTTTTTCTGCTTCTTCGCTTGCATTTTTATACTCTTCTTCTGCTTTTGCTAATTTCTCTTTTAAATCTCCTAGTGTTTCAGCTTCCGCTTGGATTGGAAAAAATACAACAGAAGATAAAATAGCAAGGGCCAAAGATAACGCAAATACTTTTACACCCAACTTCATAGTATCACCTATCCTCACATATATCATTATACTATAAATATACTTTTTTTCGACAAGAAAATTATGGAAGTAATTAATTTGACAGATGTTTACACAAAAAAAGTTCGAAACGAACTTTATAATGTTTTTACCTTTTGTGGTTTTGCTAATGAAAATTGAACTTCTAATTTCTGATAAGATACATCATCTAAATGACATTGAATTCTTTGTCCAATTTTCAAAGCTTCATTTTTGGTTTTATGATAATATGCAAGTGCATCTGGAACATAATCGTAATCTTTTAAAAGATCTCTCGGAATCATTCCAGTAATACAATTATCTAATTGAATTCGAATTCCAAACGCATCTACCATAATAATACGTGCATCAAAATTTTCTCCAATATAACTTTCCAAATATTCAATTCCTTTGACACGATCAACTTCTCTTTCACATTCTTGGGCATTAATTTCTTGTAATGAACTATGCATCAATTGCGTATTTAATTTACGTTCTAATTGAAATGCAATTTTATCATTATACTGATTATTTTTCTCCAATTTAATAGCACGATGAGCAAGTAAATCAGGATAACGGCGAATTGGAGATGTAAAATGAGAATAATTTGTACTTGCTAATCCAAAATGGTGAAAATTCTCAACAGAGTAAAATGCTTTATTCATTGCTCTTAAAAATAAGTAAGCAATAGTTGCATAATTCTCATCCCCTTCAAATTGTTTTAATAACTGTTCAATCTGACCTGGTTCTACTCCATAATTTAAATCTAAATGATAATGATATCCCATTTTCTCTAACATTTCTAATACCGTCTTAATATGATATGGGTCTGGTTTTGGATGAACACGATATTGGAATGGATGATCAAGGCTCTCCATCATAGTAGCTGCACATTCATTGGCAGAAATCATAAAATCTTCAATAATCTTTTCAGATTCTCCCCTTTTATGTACTTCTACTTCTGTTGCTCTTCCTTCGTCATCTAAAATATATTTTGGCTTTGGAATTTCAAAAGAAATAGCTCCTCTTTTGTGTCTTTGTTCACGTAGCAAATGAGAGAGTTCTAACATTTTCTCTAAACTTTCCTTAAATGGTTGATAACCATCTACTTCTTTTCCATCTAATAATTCATTCACTTTTTGGTAAGTCATTCGTTTTTTAGAACAAATAATAGATTCATAAAAATCATAGTCGACAATATTTCCATTTTGGTCAATTTCCATAATACAAGAAAGGGTTAAACGATCTTCATTCGGATTTAAAGAACAAATACCATTCGATAATCTTTCTGGCAACATAGGAACGACACGATCTGCAACATACACACTCGTTCCTCTTTTATCTGCTTCTTTATCTAAAGCACTATCTTCTTTCACATAATATGATACATCTGCAATATGTACCCCTAACTCATAGTTTCCATTGTCTAATACTTTAATCGATACTGCATCATCAAAGTCTTTCGCATCATCCCCATCAATAGTAAAGATCTGTTCTTCTCTTAAATCAAGACGACGATTTGCTTCTTGTCCTAATACTTTTGATGGTACCTTATCTGCTTCGTATAATACTTGACTTGGAAATACATTTGGAATATGATGTTCATCTAAAATCTGATCAATTAATACTTTTGGATCATACATATTTCCATATACTTTGATTACTTTTGCAGTTGGTAATTCTGCATTCTTATCAAAACCAATCAGTACTTTGTCATCTACTTTTGCTTCCATCGTATCCGTTAATAAAATCGGTTCATCAAACTGATATCCATCCACCACTGCATAGTACCTACCATGTTCTTCTATCACTGTTGCCGAAGCTTGTTCTATAATACATTTATGTTTCATAATCTCACCTAACATTTCCTTTGTATCATGATGAATTTTGACTAGCACACGATCTTTATCTCTTGCATTTTTAACAAAGCGACTCGGTACTAATACATGACCACCATTTTCTAATTCCACTAATCCAAACGGTCCTTTTCCCTCTTTATAATAACCAACCTTCATATCTTTTCCAATTAACAATTTATAATAACCATCTTGTTCCTCTACATGAAAATGATCAGTCATAAAATCTAAAACCATTTTTAAATCAGATTCAGATAATGAAAGATGTTCTTTCAAATCTTCAAATTTCATCTCTCCTTGACTCAATATCTTCTCTATTTCTCTAATTTCTGTTAAATAAGAAACCCCTTGAATCTGATAACTTTTCTTACGTTGCTCTAATCTTTTCGCATGTTTACTTTGTAATTCTTTTTGCTTTTGTAATATTTCTTGTTCTTTTAATACTTGTTCAAACTTTTCGATATTTTGATAGTTCTTATCTAAAATAACAGAAGTCAATATTTTCTGATTAATATATGCAAAATAGTTTCTAGCTGGTGTTGTACAATGTGCATAATATTGAAATCCCAATCCCTTATGTCCCGTATTATGCATTCTGTAATATGAATACATTGGTAACATATCTAAGATATTAATAACATATTCCTGTTCTTCTAAATCATTACAGCAATTTTTAATATATTCTAATTCACGATCTGTAATATCAAAATCATTTAATCGATACATCATTGGAATTTCGTTTTCATTACATAACTTAGCTTGATAAAAATTTACTAGTACTTTTAATTCCGATATCATCAAATGGGATTTACTATAATTTGTAGTTCCATGATATCGTTCCCCAGTTTCCATAAAATGTAGTAATTCTTTCATCAAATGATATTTTTTTCTAGCAGTGTTTTCAATATGATATTGTTTCATAATTTGATAAAAACGATTCCAAGTCTTTACATAACTGCTTTTATGTAAATCCATTAAATTATTCACTTGATCATAATTGTAATTATGATTGATCTTAGCAGTTCCACGACCGATTCCAATATCTGTCAACTGGTTTTCTTTATTAAAACAAAGTTCATATACAATTACTTTTTTTGTCGCTTTTTCTTCTGGTTTGGCATTTAAAGAAAAGATTTCACGTTTGGTCTTATTACTAACCATTTCTTGTTTTCCCGTAAACCAATTACCTTTTGCCTGTGATGAAAGTTTTTTATGTTGTTCAAAAATATCAACAGCATCTACAATATACAAATTCACATATAGATTCCCATTTTCTTCCCGAATTGAGATTGCATCTTCTCGCAACATCGTTTTTTCATCATCGATCGTAAAAATAAATTCATCTGTATAATTTTTTTCTTCTTCATGAAAATGATATTTCACATGCTCTTTATCTTCAAAACACTTCATCTGAATTCCAGTCATCAAAATACCAAGCGTTTGATAACGATTATTTTGATACTTTTTATGAGGTTCAGCAAGAATTTGTTCCTGATGCTCTTGATAATATTGATACATTGCCTGTTGAATATCTGGATAAATTCCAGTATTTTTTAAAATAAATTTGATAATTTGATACATATATTCATATTCATACTGATAATTAGTATTTAAAGCTTCAAAATATGCATCTAAAATCCAATCAATGAAACGCTTTCCTTGAACATTTCCAAGTAACAATAACGGATGATTTTTAATCTCTAAACACGCTTCTTCTAAATTTCGTTGAAAGAATACTTTCAAATATAATTTTTCTGGCATTGTTAATTTATCTTCTTCCGGTGCACTCTCATAATAATGAGAAATATTATAAACTTCTTGCTTTAAATCTTGATAACGTTGATGATATGGCGGATGTTTTTTTCCTTCTGCTTGTAATTTTTGATAAATTTCACGAATTCGTAATAAAACATTGTGTAAATATTTAGGTTTATTTTCTGTTGCATAAAATGGGAACGGGGTAATTTCCCTTTCCAAAAAATCAAGTAATTTTTCAATCAATTGTTCATCATTGATATGATAGAAATCTTTTAATTGTTCATTTGTCACTTCTCTTGTTTTATGAATCATTTTTAGTAATTCCATTGATGATACACTCCTTTTTTATGAAAAAAAAGCACACAACAACACGAACGTATTACTGCGTACTTCTCTACTCTTCAATATTTAATTTTAATAGTTGTAATAGAAAATGTTTTACTGCCATATTTTCTCCCACTTCTGTCTCTCTAACTTCATTATACTATAAAATTCTAGAATCGTAGCCAGAAATTTTTAATTTTTTTTGCCAATTTCTAGAATTATTTGCAATCAGAAAACAAAATACAAGGAAAACTTTTCCTTGTATTTTATCTAATTTTTTGTTTTTCTTTCGTAAGTTCTGGATAAAAACGATGAATCTCAACTTCCGCATTATGAACAGAATCAGAACCATGGATAATATTATAAGTGCAGCAAGTTTTGTCTCCATAATCTCCACGAATTGTCCCTGGTAAAGCTTCTTTACTATCTGTTGCTCCCATTAGTTCTCTTACTTTACTAACAGCATTATCCCCTTCTACAATCATCGCAATCACAGGCCCTGATAACATAAATGATTCTAGTGTTGGATAAAATGGTTTATCCAATAAATGAGCATAATGTTGTTTTACGATTTCTTCATCTAACACCATTTCTTTCACATGACTCACTTTTAAATCAGCATTTTCAAATCTTTTGATCACTTCATCTAAAAGTTGTTTTCTTACTCCATCTGGTTTTAACATCGCATAAGTACGTTCTTCCATAATACCTTCCTTTCTTTGTCACCTATTATAACACGGCTTTTTCAATAGATAAAGTTTTTTATCTATTGAAAACCATTAATCAGAAAAAAGCTTTTCTACAAGTTCTTTTACTTTTTTATCATAAAAAAGATTACTATCGTACATTACCTGAATTGAAACTTGAAAGAAAGTATCATCTTGAAATGCTACACTGACTTTTTCGATACCATCAATTAAAATAAGATCTTCTACTACACTTTTCACACAGTATTCACAACAAGCGTCTTCAATTATAACTGAAGTTTGACCACTCGCTTTTTGAAAGTGTTTATCAAAACCTATCAAAGAAGGTGTCTTTAATAAACCCAAAAATAATTTAATTTCTAATAATATACGATGAATACTAATTTTATTTGGGTCATATGTTATATGAATTCCATTCGGCTTTTGTTCCACTTGATCAACACCATCTAATGCAGATATATATGTTTCAAATTCAGTATCAAATCTATGAAAATAATCCATTTGCATTGTCAATTGATTCATTATTATCACCTGCTACAATTATAACACGTATAATGATTATGTCATAATACAAATGTGTTTTCTAAATTGTCATATATTTAGTATAAATTATTGTTTCAAGAACAAATGTTTGCTATAATCGATTTAGGAATACTTAATTAGATTGGGTACTATTCTCCTTTACTTTTAAAAGTAGAAGGAGGTGAAATTATGAGAAAATCAGAGAAATATCTTTGTACTATCATAATACTCCTTATTATTGTGATACTAATCATTTTAATAAAAATAGTACCAACTGCATAAGTCGGTACTAATACAAAGAAATTTGGAATAGTACCTAACGCTTCAAAATTAGGTATTCCTTTTTTATTTTATGAAGTTTTCTTCATCCATATACAGGATAACATAAAAACGACTTTTTGACAAGTCGTTTTCTATTGTTACTCGAAAGTTTGAGTTTCCTATCAATATGGTGCCGCTTGTAAGAATCGAACTTACCATTGAGCCTTACCATGGCTCCGTTATACCACTTAACTAAAGCGGCGGCTACAGATATGATTATAACATATCTTTTTTCTTTAGCCAATATGCAATTAATAATGCAAGTCCGAGTGATATCAACGCTAAAATAAAAAATGAAGCTGGATTGGTTGCGAAATCACCCAGTGGTACGTTCATTCCCATAAAAGATGCAATCATTGTTGGAATCGAAAAAACAATGGTAATTCCTGCTAAAAATTTCATTAATACGTTTAAATTATTAGAAATAATACTCGCATATGTTTCTGTCGTACTAGACATAATTTCTTTATATATATTTGCCATTTCAATGGCCTGGTTACTTTCGATCATTGCATCTTCTAAAAGATCCATATCTTCTTCGTAAAATGGTATGATTGTGCCTTTTGATAACTTTTCCAATGTTGCTTGATTATATTTTAATCCACCCATAAAATATACTAAACTTTTTTCAATATTTAGCATTTCAAGTAACTCTTGATTTTTTGTTGCTTTTGCTAAAATATGTTCCTGTCTTTGAATATCTTTATTCATCTCATCTAATCCCATTAAATATCCTTGAGAAATACGAACAAGTAATTGAATTGTAAATCTTGTTTTCTTTTCTGTATAAAATTCTCGTACATTTCCATTTTCAAAATCATCAAATAATTTATTTTCTTTCATTAATATCGTAATGATATACTGATTTGCATGAATGATTCCTAGTGGTAATGTTCGATATTTATTCTTGTGAGAATGATCTATTAAATATGGAATATTTACAACAATTAAAGTTGCTTCTCCTTCTACTTCTATACGTGAAAGTTCTTCTTCATCCAATACTTTAGCAATCAAACGTTGATCTACTAAAGTCTTCTCACATACTTCTTTTACCTCTTCTAAAGTAGGATGAACGAGATGAATCCAACAATTTGGTTCTACTTCATTTAATTGATTTAATTTTCCTGTCAAAGTTTCTGTCTTATATATTCTAATCATAATACATCACCCTATTCTTCCTTCATTATAACCTACTTTTTTACTTTTGAAAAGACATATTTCCAATTTTATCTAATAAGAATGGAACATGAAAATACTCTTTTTTAGAAACAGTAAATAAAGTATCATATGGCTTATGCATGAAATGATAATAAGTACGAAATTTTAAATGCCATAAAATATTTCTTTTTCTTTTCTCCTCTTCCAATTGATCTACTTCTGAATATAAAATTGAAGTTTTGGGAAAGTGAAGAAATTGTTTGACACAAAATCCATTCTGATAAACAACAATACGGGTAAATAACAGA
>CALVQD010000046.1 GCA_944355255.1 uncultured Bacilli bacterium | reverse complement strand
ATTGCTCCTAATTCTTATTATGAAATGCATATTGATACAGATGATGCCAATGCTTTTCAAATTAAAAATGGAGATGCTTTAGAAATTTATAAGGATATTCAAGAATGATAGATCAAATACAAATCTGTGATCGCTGTAAAGCGATTAAGAAACAAGATATCGCATATATCAAGAAAACATATTCTGATTGCAAAATACAGATAGGTTGTTGTAATTTATGTGGAATAGGGCGTAGTAAACCATTTATTATCTATAATCATGTTCCCATAATTGCTGACACATTTGAAGAAGTAATCAAAAAATTGGAAGAAAGAAGAAAGTCATCCTGACTTTTTTTGTTTTAAAAACAATACTTTTGTCAATATACGTAAATAAAAAGTAAAATCGCTATATTTTATTATAAAATTATTCTATAATAAAGATAGAGGTGGCTTATGCAAGAAAAAATATTAGAAATATTAAAAGAAGAAGAACGTGCCTATAGTATTGAAGAGTTAGAAGCTATTTTAGGAATTCGTACTGCCGAAGAGTTAAAAGAATTATTAAGTGTATTACGAGATCTTGAAAATTCTTTAAAAGTATATCATACCAATAAAGGAAACTATATGTTATTTAACAACAGTCATCTAAGAGTTGGAAAATTAATTGGAAATAAAAAGGGATTTGGATTTGTTGATATAGAAGGAGACGAAGATGTTTTTATTCCTCCTACTTGTATGAATGGAGCAATTCACGGTGATCAAGTTATTGTTGAAATTACTTCTAAAAAAGGTTTGGATTTAGAAGGTAGAATTGTCAAAGTAATCGATCGTAAATTGCACCAAATTGTCGGCGAGTTTTACTATAAAGCTGGGCTGGGACATATTGATCCTGATGATACAAAAATTAATATTCGTATTGATATCGAACAAAGTAAAACAATGGGGGCTATGAATGGTCATAAAGTACTTGTTCGTTTAATTGGCAAAGGAGAAAAAGGAAATTATAAGGGAGAAGTTATTAAGATATTAGGACATAAAAATGATCCTGGTGTCGATATTTTGTCAATTGTTAGTAAATATGAAATCGAAGATACATTTTCTGATGAAGTGATGGAAGCAGTAGAAAAAATTCCAATGGAAGTAACAGAAGAAGAGTATGTTGGACGAAGAGATTTAAGAGATAAAGTAATCTTTACAATCGATGGAGCGGATGCGAAAGATTTGGATGATGCTGTCTCTATCGATAAGTTAGAAAATGGTCATTACTTATTAGGGGTTCATATTGCCGATGTATCTCATTATGTAAAAGAAAATGGTGTCATTGATCAAGATGCATTTGAAAGAGGAACCAGTGTTTATTTAGCAGATAGAGTTATTCCAATGTTACCTCATAAATTGTCAAATGGAATTTGTTCTTTAAATGGTGGTGTTGATCGCTTAACGATTAGTTGTGATATGGAAATTGATGAACAGGGAAATGTTGTCGATTATGATATTTATGAAAGTGTCATTAATTCTAAAAAGAGAATGACATATCAAGCAGTCAACAACATATTAGAAAAAAATATAGTAGAACCAGGTTATGAACCATTTGTAGATGACTTAAAAGAAATGGAGAAGCTTGCTCATATTCTCCGTAAAAATAAAGAAAGACGTGGCTATATTGACTTTGATATCGATGAAGCAAAAATTATTGTCGATGAAAAAGGAGAAGCAGTCGATGTAAAATTAAGAGAAAGAGGTACGGGAGAAAAATTAATCGAAGATTTTATGATTGCTGCCAATGAAACAGTAGCAACTCATATTTATTATATGGAACTTCCATTTATCTATCGTATCCATGGAAAACCAAATGAAGAAAAGATTGACAGTTTTGCTCAATTCTTAAAGACATTAGGAATATCTATTCAATACAAAAAAGATGATATTACACCTAAAGAAATGCAACAAGTATTAAATAGTTTAAGAGAAAATAAATTATTCCATTTACTTTCTAGTCTTCTTTTAAGAAGTATGCAAAAAGCTGTATATGATAAAACTAATATTGGACACTTTGGACTTGCAAGTAAATGTTATACTCATTTTACTTCGCCAATCCGTCGTTATCCAGATCAAACAGTACATCGTTTACTAAGAACTTATTTATTTGATAAAAAATTAGATCCGGAAACAATTCGTACATGGGATTTAAAATTAATTTCAATTGCCCAACACTCTAGTGAAAAAGAAAGAAATGCGATTAGTTGTGAACGTGAAGTAGACGATATGAAGAAAGCTGAATATATGATGAAACATATTGGAGAGGAATATGAAGGTATGATTACAAGTGTTCTTAACTTTGGTATGTTTGTCGAATTAGATAACTTGATTGAAGGTTTAGTTGCCGATGAGAATATGAGAGGAGATACTTATTATTACGATGAATCTACTTTCTCATATGTAGGTAAGAATTCTGGAAAGAGATATCGTTTAGGAGACCGTGTTAAGGTAACGGTATTAAATGCCAATAAAGAAAATAAAACCGTAGATTTTATTTTAAGTGAAATGAAAGATATGAAAAAACAAGAAAAAGAAGCATCTAATTAGATGCTCTCTTTATTTAAGGGGTGAGTTATGACTTTATATTTAGTAAGACATGGAGAAACAGATTGGAATTTAGAAAATAGAATTCAAGGAGATAGTGATATTCCATTAAATCAAACAGGAATCTTACAAGCAAGAGAAGTGAAAGATAAGTTAAAAGATATTTCATTTGACCTTTGTTATACTTCCCCTTTAGAAAGAGCCTATAAAACAGCCCAAATCATCATTGAAGGGAAATGTCCAATTATTTCTACTTCCGAGCTGATAGAGCGTGATTTTGGTAAAATAGAGGGGAATCCCATCACATCAGAACAATCTAAAAAATATTGGAACTATCAATTAAACTCTAGTGATGATGAAGTAGAACCAGTAAGACATCTATTAGATCGTACGAGAAACTTTTTAATAAAATTATTACAAGAACATAGAAATCAAACCATTTTAATTGTTACCCATGGTTCTACATTAAGAGCACTACACTATAACTTAACCGGCTATCAAACAACAGAAGACTTCATGAAATTTCAAGTTCAAAATTGTCAAATCTTTCAATATGAGATATAATGAAAACGTTGGTGATAACATGGAAATAGTAAATAGAAAAGCAAAATTTGACTACGAAATTATCGATACATATGAAGCTGGAATTGTCTTAACAGGAACAGAAATTAAATCATTAAGACAAGGAAATGCAAATATCAAAGATAGTTATGCAGTAATTAGAAATAACGAAGCATATCTTTTAAATATGCATATTAGTACTTATAAAGAAGGAAATCAATTTAATCATGATGAAACACGTACGAGAAAATTATTATTACATAAAAAAGAAATTTATAAATTACGTGATAAAATCGCATTGAATGGTTATACTTTAGTTCCATTAAAAGTATATTTCAGTAAAAATTATGCAAAAGTATTACTAGGTCTTGGTAAAGGTAAGAAAAACTACGATAAACGAGAAGCTATCAAGAAAAGAGATACAGAAATGTATTTGAAAAAAATGACAAAATATTAATTTATATGACTCTTTTTGAAAAGAAAAAAATAAAGCTTTAATGGGCTTTATTTTTTTATGATATTCTGTTTTTCAGGATGTTTTTGAAACCATTTTTTCGCATAAGAACAAGTTACCTTACACTGTTTTTTCTGTGTTTCAATGATTTCGACCGCATTTTTTAATAAATTATCGGCAATATGCATTCCGCGATAATTTGGATCTACATAAGTATGATTGATAATAAATATTCCATTTTGCTCAGGAAAACTAACTTCTCCAATGATTGTATCCTTATCTTTTACATAAACACGATTTTGCTCTTTTATATATTCCATATAATCACCTAATATTATCTTATAAAAAGAGACAAAATATAGCAAGACTAAAAAGAAGAATTTATTTTCTCATTTAATTCTTTTTGAAATAAATATTCTTCTTGTACTACTTGTTCTAATTTTTTATAGTATTCAATTAATAACTTTTTACTATGATCTAATCTTTGTTTATTTCTTAGACTTGGATCTTCTTCATAAATTCTTTGTAATTCATCGATTTTTTTTTGTAATGGTTCAATAATAATTTTACAAAAGTCTCTGACGTTTTCATTAAACATGTATATTCCCCCAATCTTATGTTATAAAAAATATTCCATAACCATATTATTAGTATAACACATAATTAGATTATGTATTTTGGCAAATTTTAGAAAAAATAATATATACTGTCAAATATAGTAATAGGTGGTAGTAGAAATGAAATTAATTATACAAAAAAATCGTTATACAAAAGGTGAAATTATAAAGATATTAAGAGAATGGGCAGGTAAAACCCAAGAAGAATTTGCAAAAGACATTGGGAAAAGTATGAATACTGTTCAGAAATATGAAGCGGATGAAGTAAATTATAGTATGCAGACATTATTAGATATTGTAAAGAAAAATGATTTTGTAATGACGATTGAGAAGAAAAAGAAATAAAAGTGTAAAGTACGAAGTAGAAAACATGTATTTTTTAGTAAATATGATAAAATGAAGATAGATATATAATGAATGGAAAGTGATGTGTTCATATGGCAAGATATCGTCAAAGAAAGTTATGGAAAAATCCTAAAGCATTATTACTATCTTTTATTTTTGTTCTTGTTGCAGGAGGAATTACCGCATATCAAAATGGAATTTTAATTCCTGAAAAAGAAGAAGTAAAACCAGTATCACAAACATCTTATCAATTAGAAAATATTCCATCGTATCAAGGAGATGCTTATGTAGTTATCAATCAAAATGAACCAGAATTTACCGAGGTTGACAAAAATTTTACAGGGGAGAACTACAGTGATTTAGATGCATTAGGACGTTGTGGAGTTGCTATGGCTCGTGTTGGAATAGATACCATGCCAACCGAAGAAAGAGGTAGTATTGGTATGGTAAAACCATCTGGATGGCATACTGTAAAGTATGATATTGTCAGTGGGAAATACCTTTATAATCGTTGTCATTTAATTGGTTATCAACTAACAGGGGAAAATGCCAATGAAAAGAATTTAATTACTTGTACTAGAAGTATGAATACAACAGGTATGTTGGAATGGGAAAATAAAGTAGCTGACTATGTGAAAGAAACAGAAAATCATGTATTATATCGTGTTACACCTTTATTCGAAGGAGAAAATCTTGTTGCAACGGGTGTACAAATCGAAGCTTTATCATTAGAAGATAATGGGCAAGAAGTTAAGTTCAATGTCTTTGTTTATAATGTACAAGAAGGAATTGAAATTGACTATAAAACAGGAGATAGTAAGTTAGAAGAATAAAAAGATACTAAGGTATCTTTTTAGAATGGAAATCTATTTTTGTAATCAAAATATTCCCAAATACAATAAATAATAAATTTAAAATATTCGATCATATGTTACCTCCTCATTACTAACATTCCGTAAAAAGAGGTAAATTCCTGCAAAAAAAAGCAAATAGTTTTTATATTTGCTTAATAAGGAAACGGTCTCATTCTGCTTGGAATGATTAATCTTTGCCCTGGAAAAACTACTGGAAAAGTCATTTGATTCACAAACATAATATCGTTTACAGAAACCCCAAATCTTCTACTGATAGACCAAATGGTATCCCCGCGTCTTACAATATAAATACGATTCATTGGTGGAGTAGGTTGAAATGGTGGTCTTGGCGGTCTAGGATTTACTGGTGGAATAATAATCACCATTCCAGGTATTAATCGACTGTTTGGTCCTAATCCATTCATACTCATCAATTCACTCACAGGAACTTGAAAGGTTTCAGCAATACTATCGATACTATCGTTTGGAGTTACAGTATAAGTCATAAATATCCTCCTTTATTTTCAAGGATATTATATGATATATATATTAAATAGGTGATATGCATAAAAAGATGTAGACTATTTTGTCTACATCTTTTTATTTCTCATGTAATCTGCGTTTAATTTGTATGATTAAATCAATTGGTGGTTTTTCCATCTGATTTAATACAAGTAAAGCATCTTGTAATTTTGTTTTTAAGGAATAAGTATCTTTAATACGTTCTATTTCTTGATCTAGTTCAAAATGAGAACTCGGATTTTGTCTCATAAATTCAGTAATATATTCTTTGATATCTTGTAAAATATATTCTTTTAATTGGTAAGAATCCATCTCCATAACACCAAAATAGCCACTGATCATATATCGATAAGCATCTTCTATTTCTACCATCATATCACCAACTTAATAAAATCCTTATCATAAAAGGATTAAAAAATCATATATGGTGGAGCTGAGGAGAGTCGAACTCCTGTCCAAATATAAAACTCCCTAACCATCTACAAGTTTAGTTCACAAATGATGTCCTTATAAAAATTAGATGTGAACGTCTATTTTATAAGTGAGCTTGTATCATTCATTATTATTTCCAAGCTAAATAATAATATATCCTATTTTTATCGAGCCCTTATAAATTCCCAATAGGAGAAAGAATAAAAAGAGCCGTACTCGCACTTATATTAGGCAAAAGTAGGAGTAGCGAAAGCGCTACTTAATCTACTAAGTACGTTAGTTAATTTATTTTTTCCAGTTATTTTCTGTTTGTACGTAACGTGTACCTCCGACTTGCCGAATTAAGCTTTTTTATATTTGTCGAAACCAAAAAACAGCCCCAACTAATTCCATTATATCATAGCTTTTCTTTGTTTACAAATTATAAACACCTACAAATTTTACCATTTTCAACATAGAATACATTAGGATGTGATGGAATGAAAAGAGGAATTGATGTATCAAGTCATCAGGGGGTAATTGATTGGGATGCAGTTAAAGGAAATATTGATTATGCGATTATTAGATGTGGTTATGGAGCGAATAGAGAAAGTCAGGACGATATTTATTTTAAGAGAAATGCCGATGAATGTACTAGGTTAGGGATTCCTTTTGGAGTGTATTTATATAGCTATGCAGATAATATAGATTGGTCGAATAGTGAGGTTGAACACGTTTTAAGATTAGTCAAAGGATATAAATTAGAATATCCCATTTATTATGATATTGAAGATAAAGTTCAAGCCAATTTATCGAATGAAGCATTGACAGATATTATTGTTAATTTTTGTGATAAATTAGAACAAAATGGTTATTATGTTGGTGTATATGCGAATTTGAATTGGTGGAATACAAAATTAAATTCAGAACGACTGAATGCATATGCGAAATGGGTGGCTCGTTATAATTCAACATTAGGGTATGATGCAGGTATGTGGCAATATACCAGTAGTGGAACTATTTCTGGTATTAATGGAAATGTTGATATGGATTATTGTTATGTTGATTATCCTGAGGCAATTAAAAAAGCTGGTTTAAATGGGTTTACGAAAGAAGATTCATCTTCAGAAACACCGACAGAACCATCTCCAGAAATACCTCCAGTAACAGATACGAATACAGAGATTGAAAACTTGAAGAAACAAATTGAAGAATTAAAACAGGAAAATAAACAATTACAAGAAACTTGTCAGGAAAAGGCGTTAATTTTTACTTGTGAAAAAACTGGTACTTATTATATTGAATTAAAAGAACAAGATAAATTGTTTTATGAGTCCGGAAAATCGTTATCATAAGAATCCTAGAAATAGGATTTTTTTTGTGTCAAGAAAACGACTACCGAATACTTTATTCATATACAAAGAGAGGAGATTTTGATATAATATTATATAATGAAAGAGACTAAGGAGGGATGTTTGTGAAACGAATGATTAAAAAAATTGTATCAATGATACTATGTACAATTTTACTTTCACTTAGTTTTATTCCTCCCTATGTTTCAAAGGTAGAAGCCGCATCTTATCCAACTTATGGAGTTGTTAATTTTAGAACGAAAGATTGTAATACAAATACTTTATTTACAACGGAAAATGGGACACAAGGTTATACAAATGGTTGTTATGGTGCAGATGCTGCATTTTTAGGAATCGAAAATGGCAAAGTTAAATTTAAAATGTCAGGTGTGATTGGATATGTAAATCCAAATGAAGTAGAAGTTCGTAATATGGATCCAGAAATTCCTACTACTTATATTTCAAATTATAGGGTTGAGGATGGAGAATTAAAACATGTAATTCAATTAGATGTCAATAACTATAAATCTGGAAATGTGATTACAATAGGTAGAGCTCCAAGTGGAATGAGTGATGGTACTTATTATAGTTATGATGGAATTTATTTTTATCCAGATACATTAGATGGATTTAAAATGATGATTGATGATTATCGAGGTGGGACAAGTTATCGTGCAGTCAATGCGAATAATCCATATTATAATTATTATCAATATTTACCAACTAGGACAATTAGTAATTATACAAGCGAAGATTTAAAAGTGGATTTTTCAAGTTATACAAGTAAAATGACAGGATATCCTGCCAAAGATAACGAATCACAACTGTATGGGGAACATGTATCTTTTATTGAATATCAAAATGAGTATGGTGTAAATGCGATGATGTCTTTAGGACTCGCAAAAAATGAAAGTGCAATGGGAACGAGTGCCATTTCGTATAACAAAAATAATTTATTTGGAATTGGTGCTTATGACAGTAATACAGCTGCAGCAAAAGCTTTTTCAACAGTACGTGAGAGTATTCGCTATTTTGATAAGAATGTAATTTCCGAAGGCTATTTAGATCCATTAGATGTCGTAGCAGGTGGTCGTTATTATGGTGGACACTTCGGAAATAAAAGTTCTGGATTTAATGTAAAATATGCATCCGATCCATATTGGGGAGAGAAAGAGGCATCTTATTATTATAATTTTGATAAAGCTTATGGAAATCAAGATTATAACAAATATACAATAGGTATTAAAGGAAGTAATGGAAATTATAATATTAAAAAAGAACCAACTACTTCATCTGTTTCTTTATATCAAACTACAAAGAATAGAAATATTCCATTTGTTATTTTAGATACGATTACAAATAGTGAAGGAACTTGGTATAAAGTACAGACAGATCCAACACTTGTATCTGGTCGTAATAGTATTCTTCAAGATAATGGTGCTTATGATTTTAATAATAATTATGGATATATTCATTCTAGTATTATTACATATATTAGTTACGGAACTGGAATGAAAACACGTTATACAATTGATTTTAATCCAAATGGAGGAAAATTTATCGATGGAGAAACTTCTACAAAAAGATTAACAGTAGAAGAGTATGTAACACCAGAACTTGAAAATCCTGTTCGAGATGGATACACATTTGCCGGATGGGATCAAACTGTAATGCCTGCACAATCAAATAAAACTTATACTGCAGTATGGAAGAGTAACAATCCACAAAAATACAATGTTACATTCGATGCGAATGGTGGAACGTTTGAAGATGGAAGCAGTACAAAAACACAAACAGTAGAAGAGGGAAATAAACCAACAGAGCCAAAAGCACCAACTAGAGATGGATATACGTTTGTTGGATGGGATAGTGAAATATCTCTTGTGACTGGAAATAAGACGTATAAAGCTGTTTGGGAGAAAGTATTAGAAAAATACAACATCACATTTGATGCGAATGGTGGTAAGTTTAATGATAATAAAGAAACAAAAGTAATTGTTACAACGGAAGGACAAAAGCCACAGGTACCAGAAAATCCAACGAGAGATGGTTATATCTTTAGCGGTTGGGATAAAGAGATTGCAGAAGCAAACGCAAATACGACATATACGGCTGTTTGGGAAAAAGAAAAAGCAACATACCAAATTACATTTGATGCCGATGGTGGAACATTTGAAGATGGTAAAGATAAACAAGTAGTAGATACATTAGAAGGTAATGTTCCAGAAGAGCCAAAAGCACCAACGAAAAAAGGTTATAAATTTGTTGGATGGGATAAGGAAATAACGGAAGCAAAAGAGAATACGACATATAAAGCAACTTGGGAAAAAGTAAAAACTTATGAGATTACTTTTGATGCAGATGGTGGAGTATTTGAAAATGGAAAAGATAAAACAACAATCAATGTAGAAGAAAATACATTACCAACTATTACAGATCCAACAAAAAAAGGATATATATTCCAAGGATGGGATAAAGAGATTACAGAAGCAGTTGAAAATACAACATATAAAGCGATTTGGAAAGAATGGAATATAGAAGATTTAGAGGAAAAATCAGCTAATTTCTATTTAGAATATTTAAAAGAAGAAGATGGGAAGTTAAAAATAAAAGGATATCAAACAATTAATTCTATTGATAATACATTAGATGAGAATATTGAATATGATCTTCTTTTAAAAGCAGTAGACGGCGATACAGAAATTTATCAATCGCTCAACCGAATTGTCGACGAAGATGAGTTAGGTAGACCTGCAGTAGGATCTGATGAGAAAGATTATACATATTCATGGTTTGAAGGAACAATTGATATTGAAAAGATTCAAAATGGAGATTATAAATTATATGTAGTTGCTCATACATCTTCCGTATATTCTATGCATGTTGTGAATAACTTACTTTATAAATCACAGGCAAATAATTATCAACAAGGCGAGAAATACGCTATGCTTCGTACAGATGTATCTGATGAAGAGTTGGGAATTGAAATGCAAATTCGTAGTGAAGAACTTGGTAAAAAAGAAACATCATATCTTTATTCACAATATGATCAATTTAGAGAAATATCGTTCCAAAATAATAAATTAAGTATTTTAGGATATTCTTATTCTTATGGAACTGATTATGCACCATCTACACAAGTAAAAAGAACAATGATATTTGAAAATGTTGAAACATATGAGAAATATACGTTTGACATAGGAAGTGTAACCGATGGTTTATTTGAAGTAACATTACCAACCTCAGATGGTTTTGATAAAACAAGAGCATGGTATCGTGCATCATTAGATTTATCTAAGCTATCTCCAGGAAGATATGCGATTTATGTTTCTAATAAAACAAATGTATCTGATTTTGGAGAGTTAAAAGATCTATTATATAAAGATTTAAGTAGTGTTAAGACCATAATTGGTGGAAAGGAATATCAATTTGTTAGAAATGACGATATAAAACATCGTGTTGAATTAATCGTAAAATAGGAGATCTAAAATCTCCTTTTTCTTTGTCCTTTTTTCCACAGGAAAATATAGAAAATAAAAAAGCAAAGTTTTTCACTTTGCTTAAGAATTAAATATGTGGATTGTATAAGTATCACATTTATTGAGATATTGTCCGTCGTATTTGGCAACATCTGCAGCAATAACCATTCCAATAGATGCGCTTTCTGAGTAATCTGCTCTAGATACGTATACAACATTCCAATGAATTCTAGAATCTAAGTTTCTTGCTGTTGCGCTTGCATCACCAATGGTTGGATTAATATAGACTCTAACTGTATCATTACGATCACAAACTGGTTCTGGATCAGGAGATGGACCTGGGGAACTATTACCACCATTGTTATTTCCATTGTTTGATCCTCCAGAAGAGTTATTACCACCTGAACTACTTGTAGATTGTTTTCCATTACTAATTGTTAAAATGACATTTGTACCTTCAGCAACTTCACTTCCTGCTGTCTTGTTTTGATTGATTACGGTATCTTTTGTTTTAGTAGAATAAGCATAATTGAAAGTACAACTGAGTCCATTATTATCACAAGCATTTTTTGCTTCACTTCTTGTCATTCCAATGAAGTTAGGAATGCTTCTCTTTTTTCCAAGAGATACAACTACAGTAATTGTTTCAGTTTGACTAAGTGTTTGGCCTGGTTTTTTATCTACACTTATAATTTTTCCTTTTTCTACATCATTATTAAACTCTTCATTTAATACGAATTGTAATCCGTTTTCGTTAGCAAAAGAACGAATCTTATCGACGTCATTATCACCATAGCTAATCATTTTTAAAGGTCCTTTTGAGGTAATAATATGAATTGTTGTACCTTCATCAATGGTATCTCCTTTTTGGACACTTGCACGAATGACTTTTCCTATTTTAACACTATTTGAATATTCACTACTGTAATTAATTTTCATATGATTTTGGTTAGCCCATTCTTCAATTTCTTCTAAAGACATTGTTGTAAAATCAGGTGCTGTTATTTTCTTTCCTTTTGAAATATATAATTTTATTTTCATTTCACTTTGCTTGATTACAGTTCCTTTCTTTGGATCTGTTTTAATAACGTTTCCTTTTTCTACATCATCATTATATTCATAAATAATATCATATTGAATTCCATTTCGTTTTAACCATAAAGTTGCATCAAATTCTTCCATATCAGTTAAATCTTTTAATTCAACAGGTTCTAAATCTTCTTCTCTACCAAGTGAAAATTTTAATTTTAATTCATCACTTCGTTTCATATTTCCGGATTTATTTTGTTCAAATTCTTCATCACGTGTGATATCATCTCTAAACTCATAATCAATTGTTACATGATCCATTTTATTCTTTTTAATCACTTCTACGACATCATCAATATTCCAACCAATCATATCTGGAATATTTACTTCCAAATCATAATTTGGTCCGTTTGAAACTACAACTTCCATCGATTTTACTTTTGATGTTAATGTATCAGGTTCTACACTTTGTTTCATAATGGTATTGGTTTCAAATTCATCACTGTATTCATATTTTGTTGTTAGATTAATGTTATGACTATTTGCCCATTTCATCGCTTTTATTACTTGTTGATTTCTAAAATCTAATACCACTGATTTTGTTGGTAATTGAATTGTATCAGTTGCGACTAATATATTAAAACCGATTGCTGCCACTAAAAGAAGAGAAGTGATAACATTCATAACACGACGTCCTCGATCTTTCTTTACAAACATACCAAGACCAAATGAACCAGTAATAATTAGAAGTATAACACTATTAATAATGAGAAATAGTTGATTTTTTTCTTCTGTCATATAAATGATATTATAACCTAGATAACAAGTTTCTAATACCATGGTAATAAAAAGTAAGAAAGCTGTTAAAAAATTAGATTTATATGTTTTCTTTCTTGTTTCTTTTCTGACTCGTTCTACTTCTTTTTTTACTTGTTCCTTTTTTTCTTCTTGTTCGTTTTGTCTTCTCATTGCTTTTGGATGATCAATTTCTCTTTGAAAAATATTTGCCTGATTTTGTTCTTTTGATTCTCTTGTTTCATTTCCTTCGTTTTGAGAAAGTGAATGAAACAATGTATCAACTTCAATTTCATCTTGTAATTGTTCTAATTGATCTAGTTTCTTTTTCTTCTTTTTGGACATACGCACACCTTCTATCTATATGTATATTCCTTATAATATTATACTATAAATAGGTATTGAAAAGGAATAGGCTATGAAATAGTTGGACACACACTTGACAATGTAAATATTCTGTGTTATGATAATCAACTATTTCAAATGGAAGGGGGATCCATATGAATTATAGACAAGGACAATATCAAGAAATGAAACGTTTTTTTGATGAGATTAGACAAGGTGTTGAGAAAAAACCACAAGAAGAAGTGGAATTACGTTATATTATGGCACAGTTAAATAAGTTTGGCGTAAAGCAAGCTGATGAAGAAATATCTTACACACTTTTTACTCGTTCTGATATTTTTCAGGATTATAAAAAGGAACAATTTTATTTATCAAAGGGAGCTTGTTTTCCACCATATATGGAATTTTCAATTCACGATAAAAACGATCCACATCGAAAAGAGCGTAATTATGAAATCATTGTACCGGCAAAACGAGAGAGTTGTGATTTAATGGCTGTTCTTTTTGCAGACTTTTTATTGGAACATCGTATTCCTGCAGAAGTCAAGGCAAGTACGAGTCATACCAATGCGAATATTCGTATCTTTGTAGAAACAGAGCAAATGGCAAAAGAAATTCGTAAGTATTGTCTTCGTCAACCATTAATTTATTGTAATGTAATGGAACCAAATCCATTTTTGAAACGTTTTACAAAAGAATTATCACAATCAGAATCTGCAGTATTTGGTATTCATAAAAATCCATATGGAGCAGGTATGGAAAGTATTGAATATATCGCTGTATTTATTCAAGAATATGTAGAATCTGCAAGAATCCATGATCGTATTGATTTTATTACTGTTGATAAGTTTATGTCATCATTAAAAAAACGTGTTGAGTTGTATCGTGATGGCGATCCTAAAAAAGAGATGAGTCAAAGATTATTAACAGTATATAATAAAGTAAAACAAGAGCATAAAGAACAAGTAGAGGTTCGAAACGTTTTAACAAAAGGAAAAAAGCAAGATGACGAGGTTCAAAAAGTAGAATCAAAATTAAATTCTTATTCATATTATAATCATGAGAATGTGAAAGAACAAAATTATAGAATGAATAAGGAGTATGTAAAAAATGTTTATCAGGGTTAGGATAAACATTTTTTACTTGTGAATTTAATGAATTTATAGTATAATTTAGTGGAATTTAGTGAGGAGATGACTACCGTGATAGAAAGATTGATGATGATTGAAAAACGTTATCTTGAATTAAATGAAGAGTTAATGAATCCTGAAATTATTTCTAATGTGAAAGAAACTTTAAAAAGAACAAAAGAACAAGCAATGTTGAAAGATGCTTATGATGCGTATCAGAAATATAAACAACTAGAATCAGGAATCAAGGATGCGAAAGAAATGCTTCACGATGAAGAGCTGGGAGAAATGGCTCGAGAAGAATTAAATGTTTTAGAGGAAGAAAAAAGTGAATTAGAAAAAGAAATTGAAGTATTGTTGTTACCAAAAGATCCGATGGATGGGAAAAATGTAATTGTAGAGATACGTGGTGCAGCTGGTGGAGATGAAGCAAATATTTTCGCCGGAGATCTATTTCGCATGTATTCTAAATATGCTGAAAAAGAAGGATGGAAAATTGAAATATTAGAAGAATATCCAAGTGAAATGGGGGGATATTCATTAATTCAATTCATGATCAAGGGAGAAAATGTATATTCTAAGTTAAAATATGAAAGTGGTGCCCATCGTGTACAAAGAGTACCACAAACCGAAACACAAGGAAGAGTACATACTTCAACTGCAACGGTTTTAGTTATGCCAGAAGCAGATGAAGTAGATATTGAGATTAAAGAAGCTGATTTAAAAGTAGATGTATATCGTTCTAGTGGTGCAGGTGGACAACATGTTAATACAACAGATAGTGCGGTTCGTATGACCCATATTCCAACTGGAATTGTAGTGACTTGTCAAAATGAAAGAAGCCAAATCAAAAACCGTGAAAAAGCATTGCAAATGTTACGTGCTAGAGTTTATGAAGAAGAAGTACGTAAGAAAGAAGAACAAGAAGGATTAGAACGTCGTACTAAAATAGGAACCGGAGATCGTTCTGAGAAAATTAGAACTTATAATTATCCACAAAATCGTGTTACTGATCATCGCATTGGATTTACATTAAAACAGTTAGATCGTGTCATGGAAGGAGATTTAGAAGAAATAATTACAGCATTGATTAATGCAGATCAAGAAAAGAAACTAAAGGAAGCCTTATAATGAGTTCAAAAGCACAATTAGAAGCGCTTTTTTCTTCCCATGGAATTTCTCTTTCCCTATTAGATTATTTAGAACGTTATGGGGATCCCACAAAATTAGAGTTACAAGCACAAGAGGTATTACGTGGTGTACCCATTCAATATGTTGTTGGGAACGTCGATTTTTATCACGCCAATTTAGAAGTAAACAAAAATGTATTAATTCCTCGTTTTGAAACAGAGGAATTATGTGATAAAGTAATCCGCATATTAAAAACGTGGAAAACAGATATGTTATCTATTGCTGATATTGGAACAGGAAGTGGTTGTATTGCAATCACAATGAAACAAGCATTTCCAAAATCAGAAGTGATTGGAATTGATATTTCTTCTGAAGCATTAGAAGTTGCAAAAAGAAATGGAATACGAAATCATGTGGATATTATATGGAAACAAGGAGATTTATTACAACCTTTAACTGGAAAATACGATTGTATTATTAGTAATCCCCCATATATTGATAAAAATGATTCAGAAGTAATGGAAAGTGTTCGTACATATGAACCACATATTGCTTTGTTTGCAGAAGAAGAGGGATTTAAAAACTATCATAATATCTTAAAAGAGGTAAAACCATATTTAAAAGAACAATATTTATTAGCATTTGAAATTGGATATCAACAAAAAGAACATTTGGAAACATATGCGAAAGAGAAGTTTCCTAATGCAAAAGTCTGGGTTGAAAAAGATTTATCTGGAAAAGATCGATTTTTATTTATATTAAAGAAGTAAGGAGTAGGTAGTATGAAAAAGACAAAAATTATTTGTAGTATTGGACCAGCAAGTAATCAATATGAAACATTTAAGAAAATGGTATTACATGGTATGAATGTCGCTCGTATTAATTTTTCTCATGCGACAATTGAAGAACGTGAAATTGTTGTTTCTTTAGTAAAAAAAGTAAATGAAGAATTAGGTACTCATGTTGCAATCCTTTATGATACAAAAGGACCAGATTTTCGTACTGGAAAAGCACAAGAGGGTGGAATTGTATTAGAAGAAGGAAAAACAATTCGTATCGTAAAAGAAGATATTATTGGTACTGAAGAAGCATTTACTGTAAACTATAAAGATGCTTTAGATGATATTCATGAAGGAGCTCACATCTTATTAGAAGATGGATTGATGGAATTAGAAGTAATCAGTCGAGAAAAAGACGGTATTACATGTATGATTGTAAGTGGTGGAACTTTACTTGATCGAAAGGGTGTCAATGTTCCAGGTGTTACCCTAAATGTTCCATTTATCAGTGAACAAGACCGCGAAGATATTATTTATGCATGTAATCATGATGGTGATTATTTAGCACTTTCTTTTGTAGATGAAAAAGAAGATGTTTTACAAGTTCGTGAAATTTTAAAAGAACAAAATCGTGAAGATATGTTAATTATTTCTAAGATAGAAAGTGAAACTGCAATTGATCATATCGATGATATTATTGAAGTTAGTGATGGAATTATGGTAGCACGTGGAGATTTAGGAGTAGAAGTTCCAGTTGTAAACTTACCAATTTATCAAAAAACAATTGTTGAAAAATGTCGTGCTCAAGGTAAATTCTGTATTGTTGCAACAGAAATGTTATCTAGTATGCAGAAAAATGCAAGACCAACACGTGCCGAAGTATCTGATATTGCAAATGCTGTTATAGATGGTACTGATGCAGTTATGTTAAGTGGAGAAACAACAACTGGTAAACATCCATTAGAAGCAGTAACTTATATGGCAAATGTCTGTGAAAACACAGAAAAATATTTACCATATCAAGAACGAGTAAAAACTTCATTCTCATTAGATGTTTCGGCAACGATTGCCAAAGGTGTTGTTGAAATTACCAATGATATTGATATCGAAGCAATTATAACAGCAACTATGACTGGTTATACAGCACGTAATATCAGTAATTTAAGACCAAATACAGTAATTATTGCAGCATGTCCAAATGAAGACGTTGCTCACAAATTAGCACTTAATTTTGGCGTTTATCCAATGATTGTCGATCTATCAGGATCTACAGACGAAATTATTAAAAAGTGCTTAGAACAGACAAAAAAGCAATTTTCTTTAAAAGAACAATCTTATGTTGTTGTAACAGGAGGTTTTCCAAACGATACAGAAAATCATCACACCAATTATTTAAAAATAGAAATGATTTGCGATTGACAAATCATTTTTATTTTGTTAGTATAATATCTACTTTAGAGAAGAGAGAGGGAAATTATGAGTCAAAAATTTAGTAAGGAAGCATATTATAAAGCAGCATTTGAATATTGTTTACATCATGAATTGAGAAAAGATGTGATACAGCTTTTGGATGAAATGTTTTCTAGTACAGAGGTATATAGTATGAGTATATGCTATTTATATAACTATGCAACAGCTGAGGAGTTAAATCTATATCAACAACTTCGTTCTATTCATGAGTACAGAGATTTTTGGACAATTTTGCGTACGAAAGATATGTCATTAGAAGATGCTGAAAAAAGTTTAGAATCACGTGGTATTTGTAGTAATCAAATCCATGTATTGTTATTAAAATTAGAAAAATGCAAAGATATTGTACCAGAAGAATATATATATGTTCATCAATTATGGTCATATTGTAATCAGCATACGAAAACGAAAAAAGAAGTACGAATGACATCTTTAGAAAAGAAGAAAAAAGAAAAAATAGAGTCTGCAGAGAGATTTATTCGTCTTTATTTATCGCCTGAAAACCCAATTACATTGTATGCATTATACTGTGAATATCATGGTATTGATCGTAGAAAAATGACAAATAACATTGTATCATTGCAAACTGTAAATCCTGAATTATATCAAGCATTTCGAGATGTATATGAAAAAGAAAACTCAGAAGAAAACATTCATAAACTTTTTGAATACATCACCCCAATTTACAATAGAGCACAAGAAATTGTATTACAATATCAAGAAAAAGGAGAAGATCCTGATCTTATTGCTTATTATGAAAATATTTTATTTCCATATCCACTTTTGTTAAAAATTGTAAGACATTACTGTCCAAAAGAACAAGGAGAAATATTATATCGTTTTCATAAGAACAACTTATCTCGATTAAATGTGATGGATAATATAACAGATCAAATTCAAATTAATGGTGTTTCTTTTAGCCGCGAAGATCAATATCAGGTAGTAGAATGGTTAAAAGAAAATGGAATGCCAGTTTCTTATGACGTTTTCATGGATAAACTCCGTCGTTTAGCAAAAGAAAAACAGAAACAAAAACATTTATAAAATGATTGTGTCATAAGTAAAAACACTTAGAAAATACTAAGTGTTTTTTGATATCATTAGTGAAATAATACATAGATCACATCTTTTTTGCACCACCAATCTGAAAATACATATATTATCATAGAAAGAGGGTATGTGTTTTGAAATTTACAGATAGTTTTTTTGATAAGGTAGAAAAGAAAACCAATGTGAAAAAAGATACAATTCTTGATCTTGCGAAAAAGTTACAACAAAATGATTTAAAAAATGAAGGAACTTTACGTGAAGTGATTCAAGAATTAGGAAAAATGACGGGAAAAGAAGTGTCAAAAGAGAAAGAAGATAAAATTGTAAATGCCGTTGTCAATGATAATGTTCCAAAAGATATGAATCAATTTTTTTAATTGTTAATTTGTGTAAAAAGATAGAAAATAACTTGCTCTCCTTTTTTTAGAATGATAAAATGAGTATTGTAGGAGAGTGAGCATATGGATGAAGTTGTTATATTACAAGATCAATATAATAAATTAAGAGAACATATTTTAACAACTGCAATCGGTTTATTGAAGTCTTTTTCTACATTAGAATTAGAAGAAATAACAAAAAAAATAGAAGAATGCTCTCCAGTACCGTTAAAAGAAGAAGAAAAAAAATTTATATCCCATACTTTAATTACACATTTTAACGATTGGTGTGTAACTCGTAAAGAGGCAGAGGCCAAAAGTGAGTTGGAAAAAATTGATCGTGATAAAAAAGTACCAAAAGGACTTACGGATATTGGAAAGCAAAAAGTAATTTCTAATATTCAAAAAAATTTAAATGAATTACAGGCTTGTATCTATGCGTTTTATGTTCCATCTACTACTTCTGCATATAACGATTTTACTTCTCGTAGTACAGAGGATATTATAAATTATTTTATGGAACATAATAGAATGAATTTCTTTGAATTAAATCAATTCAAAAAAGATATTATTTTTTTACTAGATCAATACTTATCTAATTTTGATGATTCTTATCATCAAATATATAGTCAGTATTTCTTTAAACTAGATCATAGTATTGATGAATTTTTTCAAAAAAATAAAAACGGAAATAAAAAAGAACGAAAAAATGTGAGATAAAATTTATGTCGTTCTTTTTCTTTTTATCATCATATTATAGTCATAACCTATTTTTCTATTACATATAGTTAATTGAAAGAGAAAGTAGGGATTGAATGGAAAAAACTGACATTATTAAAAGTATCAGTAACCGCACAGGCGGTGATATTTATTTAGGAGTAGTAGGGGCAGTACGTACAGGAAAATCTACTTTTATAAAAAAAGTGATTGAAACTTTAGTTGTCCCTAACATCGAAGATGAATACGAAAAGAAAAGAGCACTGGATGAAATTCCACAGAGTGCTCAAGGAAAAACAATCATGACAACAGAACCAAAGTTTGTACCTAGTCAAGCAGCTACCATTCATATTGATGAAGTAGAAGCTAAAATTAGACTTGTGGATTGTGTAGGATATGTAATTCCTAATGCCAAAGGTTATGAAGATGAAAATGGTCCTAGAATGGTAAAAACACCATGGTATGATGAACAAATACCATTTGTCGAAGCAGCAGAAATTGGTACTGAAAAAGTAATCAAAGATCATTCTACGATTGGTATTGTAGTAACAACAGATGGCTCTATTGGAGAATTAACACGTAATGACTATGTAGAAGCAGAAGAAAGAGTCGTTAGTGAATTAAAAGAGATGGGTAAACCATTTATTGTGATTTTAAACTCAACTCATCCAATGTTACCAGAAACAGAGAGATTAAGTGAAAAATTAACAGAAAATTATGGAGTACCAGTATTACCAGTAAGTGTAGAAAATATGACCGAAAGGGATATTTATAGTATCCTAAGAGAAGCACTTTATGAATTCCCAGTTGCTGAAGTAAACATCAATATGCCAGAATGGATTGGTTGTCTATCAAAAGATCACTGGTTAAAGAAAATCTATGTCGAAAAGATTCGTGAAAGTGTTGTAGATATTGATAAGTTAAAAGATGTCGATCGAATTATTACACCTTTCCAAGATTGTGAATATATTAATCGAGCATACTTATCAGATGTCAATACCGAAACTGGAGTTATTACACTGACACTAGACTGTCCAAATGATTTATATGGTACTGTTTTAAAAGAAATTATTGGAGTAGATATTACATCCAAATCAGCACTCTTATCACTATTCCAAGAATATCAAGTAGCCAAAAAAGAATACGACCAAGTCAAAGATGCACTCGCTATGGTAAAACAAACTGGTTATGGAGTTGCCACACCAACACTCCAAGATATGAAATTATCTACTCCAGAAATTATTAAACAAGGAAGTCGTTATGGCGTAAAATTAAAAGCAGTCGCACCATCGATTCATATGATCCGTGTCGATGTAGAATCTACCTTTGAACCAATCATTGGATCAGAATTACAAAGTAAAGAACTGATTCAATATCTTATGAAAGATCATGATAATGATCCATCTAGTATCTGGAAAAGTGAAATCTTTGGTCGTAGTTTAGATGTCATTGTCAAAGAAGGAATTCAAGCTAAAATTTCATTACTTCCAGACAATGTAAGATTTAAACTACAATCAACACTCTCTAAATTAGTGAATAAAGGTTCTGGTAATTTGTTTGCCATTGTATTATAAAAGTCACCTATTTGGTGATTTTTTATAGTAAATACGCTTTATTTTTGATACAATAATAATAGATGAGGTGGTAAAAATGCATGATAAACTACAAAAAGTAGAAAGATTAAAACAGACGTTAAATCAATTAAGACCACTAACTTCAGAAGAATTAAGAAGATTAAACGAAGAATTTATGATTGAATATACTTATGATTCTAATGCCATCGAAGGTAGTACACTTACTTTAGAAGAAACTGCATTAGTGTTAAAAGAAAATATTACAATCGCTGAAAAACCATTAGATGAACACTTATCTGCAATTGGACATAAAGATGCATATTATTATATAGAAAATTTAGTAAAGCAAAAAAGAGAATTGAATGAAAATGAAATATTAAATATTCATAGTTTCGTTTTAATGGATAGACCAGAAGCAAAAGGAAAGTATCGAAATGTACCAGTTAAAATTTTAGGTACCCAAGCGATTACATCAGAACCATACTTAATTAAACCACAGATTGAAAACTTGTTGTCGTGGTATCAAAATGAAACAACATTATCACAGATTGAAAAAATATCACTATTTCATTTGAAATTTGAAACAATTCATCCATTTTTAGATGGAAATGGAAGAACAGGAAGACTACTTTTAAATTTTGAATTGATGAAATATGGTTATGTTCCAATTAATATTAAATATAAAGATAGAAGAAGATATTATGATGCATTTAAAAGTTATAATGAAACAGAAGATATTTCTGATATGGTAGCATTAGTCTGTGATTATTTAATTGAGGAACTAGAAAGATATATTCAAATAAGAAATAACAAAGAATAAAACAATAAAAAATCACCATACTAAAAGTGGTGATTTTTATGTATTACTTAAATACATTTTTAATATATTCTATATTAGGATTTCTATTAGAAACAATTCGTTCCTTTTTCGTAAATAGTAAATTTACAAGTGGTATTATGTATGGACCATGGACTCCTATTTATGGACTTGGAATTGTACTTGTCATTCTCATTTCCAATTATTTATTTTCTCATCTTCATTTATCTAGATGGGTAGAAACACTTATTACATTTATTATCATTACTCTTGTTTTAACACTCCTAGAATGGATAGGTGGTGTTCTAATAGAAAAGATATTTCATGTCGTATTCTGGGATTATAGTAAAGAAGCATTTTCAATTGGAAAGTATATTTCCCTTAGTAAAAGTCTTATCTGGGGAGTAGGTTCTATTATTTTTATTTATGTATTAAAGCCATTGTTAGAAGGTGTAATAAAGCGTGTACCTGTCCCAGTTACAGTGATTCTTACTTTACTTATGTTATCTGATTTAATTCTTACATTTGTGAATAAAAGTAAGATATAAGATATATTATTTTGATGACACAAAAAAAGGGATAACCCCCTTTGTACGATTGACTAATTTGTATAACGTAATGTTTCGTTTGAAATATTGAAGATAATACCAACCATAATCATATAACTAAGAAGACTAGAACCACCATAACTAATAAATGGTAGGGTAATTCCAGTAATTGGCATTAGACCAATCGTCATTCCTATATTTTGGAATTGTTGATAAATTAACATTCCTACAATTCCACCAATGACATATTTATTGATATTAGAATTATTTTTAATAGCAATCATAATTAATTTTACATTAAAGAAAATGAGTAACGAAATTAAAGCAAGAGAACCGACAAATCCAAAATTACTACCAAATACGGCAAAGATAAAATCGGTTTGTGGTTCTGGAAAATATACTGGTGTATTGTTAAAACCATGCCCAAATAATCCTGCACTACCAATCGCACTAATTCCATTTTCTAATTGATATCCACTTCCGTTTGACCAATCTAAGAGTCGATCAATACGTAAGAAGAAACTCGTACCAAAAATCTTTACAAATAAATCTTGACTAATAAAATAAATTCCTAATATGATTGCTATTACAAATGCACAAATTCCAAATAAAAGCGCAAACCAACGATAGCGAATTCCTGAGATAAATAACATAACAATTGTAATTAATAAATAGATTAGGACAACTCCTGTATCAGGTTGTAAGAATGTTAAAATACTAGGAATTCCTACGACAATACCCACTTTAATTAAAAACTTAAACTCTTCCATAACACTCGGATTATCAAAATTCTCATTGAATTTCTGAATCATCGATCCAAGTGTCATAATTAAAATAATTTTCATAAATTCACTTGGTTGAATCGTTCCTAAATTCCATGGTAAGGTATACCAACACTTGGCATCATTAATCGATGTCCCAAAGAAAAAGAGCCCTAATAAGGATAGTACACCAAGTCCATATAAAATCCAAATATTCCGATATATAAAATCATTTCCAATAAACATAATAAAGTAAGCAATTAAAAATCCAATAACATACCATATAACCTGTTTTAAAGCGAGATTCTGCATATCAGCCCCAAGTAAACTCTGGGCACTATATATGGTAACAACACTAATGATTGCAAATAAAATCATTGGAATTAAAATTCCTTTATCTACTTTATACTTTGAAATGTTCTTCATAAACATCACCTTCTTTCATATTACACGAAATTTTCTTTTGTTACAACAAAAGTTTTTTAATATGACAAAAAAAGAGCGATTTCATTGCAATATGACTTTAAAATGTAGTATAATGAATGCGGTGATAACATGGAAAATTGGATACAATATTTAATTATATTAATCATATTAATTATTATTGGAATTGCAATTACACGTTCTAAAAGAAAAGATTTTAGAATGGAAGTCAATAAGTTAGTATCATATCTTGGTGGAAAAGATAATATCATTGATTATGAATTCCATAAATCTCGTTTTATTGTCAATGTCAAAGATGTTGAAAAAGTAAATAAAGAGGGAATTCAAAAACTAGGGGCCCAAGGAATTGTCGAAATTGAAAATCAATTAAAGATTATTTTAGGCCCAGATACAACACATATTAAGAAATATATTGATGACTTAAAGTGATAATTTATCACTTTTTTTGTGCTTTTTCGACAAAATTCGACAAACCTTCTTGTTATGCTTTTTATGAAAGATTGGTGAATTATATGAATTTGTTTGAAGGATTTGCATTGAATTTTGTTTTTATCATATTTCCTATGTTACTTTATTTATTTTACTTGATTCAAACAAGTAATATCGGAAAGAAAGATAATGATTTATTTTTAGATTTCGCATTTATTACATCTTTTTATTTTTGTATTCGTTATGGAATTACTTTATTTCCAATTCCAACTATGTTTTTTATAACAATTCCTTTATTTCTAGCTTATCAAAAACATCATAGTATTTGTGCAATTGCCTTTAGTGCAATTTTATTATCTGTTCAAGTCACATACTATCAAAAAAGTTTCTTACTTTTTATTGGAATTTATTTTCTTTATTTCATACTATATGAATGTTACTATTATAAAAAATTAAGAGAGAAAAGGATGATGCTTTATTTTCTAATTTTAAATGTACTTTCTAATATATTTTATATGATATATACAGGAAAATTAAGTGGTATGACAGATATTCAAATTCCATTGTTAATGCTTGCTACCTTTCTAATTTCTTATATTTCATTCCGTTTTATTGAAAAAGGAAATGAAATCATTAACTTTCATATCTCTTTAAAAGAAATTGAAAAACAAAAGCAATTTCAAAATAGTCTTTTTAAAATTACGCATGAAATCAAAAATCCTATTGCGGTTTGTAAAGGATATTTAGATATGTTTGATACGAATAATCCAGAGCATAGTAAAAAATATATTCCTATTATGAAAGAAGAAATAGAAAGAACGCTTGTATTATTACAAGACTTTTTAGCGACAAATCATGTCAAAATTAATCCAGAAGAAATGGATATGAATTTATTATTAGAAGAAGTCATTCATAACTTTAAACCTATTTTAAAACAACATCATATAAAGTTAGATGCACAAATAAAAGATGAAGAATACTATATGATGGGTGATTATTATAGACTTAATCAAGTCTTGATCAATATTTTTAAAAATGCTGTAGAAGCGATGAAAGAAAATGGAAGGCTAGAAATTTATACGAAAGTGAATCATCATCAATTAATGATTTATGTAAAAGATAATGGGGAAGGAATATCTGATGAACATTTAAATAAAATAGCAGAACCATTTTTTACAACAAAAGAACATGGGACAGGTCTTGGAGTAGGGTTATCTATGGAAATTGTAAAGAAACATCATGGAACTATGAAATACCATTCGAAAGTAGGAAATGGAACGACTGTAATTCTCACATTTCCTTTACTGGCAATCTATGAGTAATTGTCAAATGGAAGAAAATTAAATTTACAGAAAACTTGAATTCATGTATAATAACGATAGGTGATACTTATGAATCAAAGACTGAAAATTATGGCTGTATCTGGTACTTTATATGAAAAAGGAGTCCAACTTGGAAAAGCCTTTCGTACATCGATTCAAGCAGATATGGAAAGTATTCACGAACTATGGAAAGAAGAAGATATTCGTGATCGTTTTCTCATTGTAAAAAGGAAATTAGAAGAGAAATATGCAGATCTATTAGAAGAAGTATATGGAAGAGCAGATGGTGCTTGTGTCGATAGGGATGATTATCTATTATTCTTATGTCCTGAAATTTATACATATCATGATTCTTGTACGGATATTATAGTTAAAAATCATAATCATGAAATTGTCGGAGGTCACAATGAAGATGGAGATTACAATCTAGATAACACGGCTCTTGTAAAATATCAAACAGACTATGGTTATTTATGCGATTTTTTTACAACCAAAACACTTGCTGGCGGTAACTTTTGTTGGAATAGCCATGGGATGATTTTTACAGGAAACTCTATTTATGTAAAACATATGAATCACATAGGAATTCCTTGTTGGTTTATTTTAAGAAGAGTTGTCGATGCAAGAAGTATCGAAGAAGTATTATCACTATTTGATAATCAAGATGCAGCCAGTGGATTTAATTTTAATGTCATAGATACCAATGTTCATAGAGCAATATCCATTGAATTTCGCCTAGATATTCGCTCTGTGATTGAAGTAAATGATAAATTTGCTCATTCTAATCACTTTACAACAGAGGTAGGATTACCACTATCTAAAAAAGGATCTAACTCAAAGTTCCGTTTACAAAAATCATTAGAATTTTTAAATAAGTATTCTTTAAATTATCGTAGAGTGGATGAAAAAGATATTTTAAATATTTTACAGTATCGTGGTAAAACTGCAAAAACTTCGATTCTAGATACAAAATACCCACAAATTACTGCTGCAACATTTATCTATAATAGTAAAAGACAAATTGCAATTTATTGTTATTTAGATCATTACAAATATCGTATTTCCTATGATATGAGTAATTTATTTTCTGATGATTGTGAAAGTAGTATGGAATTATTTTCAATTTAGCAACTTAATAACAAAAGTTGCTTTTTTTTGAATTTGTGGTAAAATACAACAACTGAAAAGGGGGAATTTTATATGAAAGTAATTTTCTTAGACTTTGATGGAGTAATTAATTCTTTCCAAAGTGAATTAGTAGATCCAGAATGTGTTGGAATTCTTTCTGCAGTGATAGAAGAAACAGATGCTAAAATTGTTGTAACATCTATGACACGTTATCCAGTTTTAGAAGGGAAAATATCTTACGAAGAAAGTGAACTCTATCGTGATTATATTCGTACCTTAGAAAGTTATGGAATTGAAATATATGACCTTTTACCATGTATTGGAAAAAATAAAGAAGTAGAAATCAATGCCTATTTAAAACAACACCCTAATATTTCTGAATATTTAATTTTAGATGATGATTATTTCTATCATTCTTTATTAGGACATGAAATTTTTATTGATTTTGAAAGTGGTTTACCAATTTCTGCATTTCCAACTGCGATTGATATTTTAAACGGAAAATTGTACTACTATGATGAAAATATGATAGAATTAGATGCAGAAAAAAGAATTGTATTAAAAAAATATATTAAATAAAAAGAACCTTATGATTGTTTCATAGGTTCTTTTTTATTTCTTTTAATATCCATAATGACAGGTAAAATAATTGGTTTACGACCTGTTTCTTGATAGATAAATTCACTTAAACGAGCTGTAATTTCACTTTTTACTTCTGTATAATTTAAGTGATTTTTACATTTACTTAAAATCGCACTCTTTGAAATATCTTCTAACTTTTTCAATAATTCCATATTGTCATTGACAAGTACAAAACCACGTGTCGTAATATTTACTTTACCAAGTAATTGATTTGTATTAGAATCGATGTTAGCAATGACTACGACAATTCCATCATTGGCCATAATCTTACGATCTTTAATAACTGCATTTCCAACGTCTCCAATACGATTTCCATCAATATAAACATCTCCAGCTTGAATTGTACCAGAGCGGTATATTTTTCCTTTGTACATAGAAAGAACATCTCCATTTCCACATACAAATGTATTTTCTCTTGGTATTCCACATAATACACCAGTATCCGCATGACGTTTTAACATACGATAATCACCATGGAATGGCATAAAATATTTTGGTTTAATCAAACGTAGCATTAATTTTTGTTCTTCTTGACTAGCGTGACCTGAAGTATGTACAGAACTAAGAGAAGTATTCGTAAATACTTCCACTCCCTTTAAATAGAGTTTATTAATAGTACGAGCAATACTTAAAGCATTTCCTGGAATTGGACTAGAGGAAAACACAACCGTATCATTTGGCTTTAATTTAATTTGACGATGTGTTCCATTGGCAATACGAGAAAGTGCCGCAAGTGGTTCCCCTTGTGATCCAGTACAAAGTAAACATACTTTTTGATCCGGCATACGATTTGCCTCTTCAGCAGTAATAAAGATATCTTTATTCGTAATATATCCACCTTGAATAGAAATTTCAATATTCGTTTCCATACTACGTCCAAACGTAACAATCTTTCTACCATTTCTCTGACAAGTATCGACAATATGTTTTAAACGGTAGATATTACTTGCAAAAGTTGCAATAATAATTCTTCCTTTATGTTTATATCTTGTAAATATTTCACTCAATGCATTATCAACAGTAGATTCACTGGCACTCATACCTTCATTTAAAGCATTGGTAGAATCACTCATTAAAAGCGTAACGCCTCTTTCTCCAATTCGTGCCATTTTATGTAAATTTGCCATTGGTCCAATTGGTGTTAAATCAAATTTAAAGTCTCCAGTTGTAACAATCGTTCCATTTGGCGTTGTGATACAAATACCGTGTGAATCAGGAATCGAGTGAGTTGTTCTAAAAAACTCAACTGTAAAGTGTTTAAATTTTACTTTTGTATCTTCTGTATAAGTATAAAGTGTTTTATAGGTAATATTTCTTTCTTGTAACTTTTTATTAATTAAACCAATTGCTTGATTTGGTGCATATATTGCAGGAATATTTACTGTTTGTAGTAAAAATGGGATCCCCCCAATATGATCTTCATGCCCGTGCGTAATAAATAAAGCTTTAATTTTCTTTTCATTCTTTTTTAAAAAGGTAAAGTCTGGAATGACATAGTCAATTCCCATAAGTTCTCCTCCAGGGAATGTAATTCCAGCATCGGTAATGATAATCTCATCTTTATGCATAAAACAATACATATTTTTACCGACTTCACCTAATCCTCCAAGGGCAAAAATCTTCGTATCTTCACCCTTCATATCACTTTTTAAAAATTTCACTCTAATCTCCTTTCTTTCTTAGATTCCCGACACATAAAATAAAAAAATTTTTTTCACACGTTTCAAATTTAACGATACCATTATAAACTTTTTTTTGAGTTTTGTCTAGTCTCGTGTTTTCTCTACTATAAAGACAACTGAGTAAAGTCGTATGTTGTACGTTTAAAAATATTTTGATATAGTATTACCTAGGGTGATTCTATGAATATTAATACATTAGTAACTGAATTAAAATACATGATCGAAGATGAGTTAAAAGAGATAAATATAACACGTTATAATCATATGGATGAAGAAATAGAGGATCTCATACGTTTTTTTATGAGACAACAAGTAGAGTATTCGATGATTCCCGACATGGTAATCCAAATGTTTATGAATCCACCAGAAGTCATTTTTATCAAAGATGATGGGAGTTATGAAAGAATGACTTTAACTGCGAATGGTTTACATGAAACTGCAATCACAGCTTATATAAAACATTATTTAGAAATTCATCCAGATGATCAAGAACTAAAATCTGTTTATGATACAAAATCTGTTCATGCGAAAGTACAAAGTTTAAATCAACGCGGTATTACAGTTGTACGTATCTTTCATAACTCACTGATAGGAACAACGTTGGTTGCTACAACACCAATCGATGATTCTAAGTCTGAACAAACATATGAACAGTTAAAACAACAATTAACTATAGAAAAAAATGGAAAAATAGAATTTGGTATTTGTAATACTGAGAATGATAGTTACGAGTTTGATGCTGTTTCTAAGAAAATTTGACATTTTTTGAAATACGATTATAATAAACACCCGAAAAGGGGAAATGTTATGTTATCAAATAAAATAAAGCCAATGCCTATTTCAAAGCTTGTATTTTATAAAACATATCAAGAACAAAGTCCATATTGTGAAAAAGAAATCGATAAAATGTTAAAATCGAAAATGAAAAAATATAAGCTGAATCTAGATCCGATCATTTTTTATGATAAGAAAGTGATCATAACAAGACAAAATCAAATTGAAGATTATTTATTTGATTATCACAGAGGATTTCGAGAAACGTTACAACAGTTTCATAAACACCTATATATTCCTGGTATGAATGATCATACAAATCGTATTTTAAGTAGGGATTTGATGGTAAAGGATCTTACGTTTAGTGAATTATATCTCTATTATGATTTACTAAAGAAAGTACAAAATGCATATGATATGCGAATTCGTTTATTAGAAGAATATTTAGAAAACTCTCAAGTATGTATCGATATGCAACAACGAAAAAAATTAAAGAGAAATATCGAAGAACAACGTATTTTACAAGAGATTTATTCAGACTTTACCAAAGTAGTAAATGAGACATTTACGAATGTTGCTCAATTAAACCATCTTCCTATGAAAGATATTTTCAGACTTTATAATCAGTTATCAAAACAAAAAGATAGCTATATCTCAAACGAGGAAAAAGAACAGATGAAGCAAGAATTGATGGAATATCAAAATCTTTCTTCTCGTGTCTTTTCTTATGATAAAGACACAATCTCTAAAAATCCATTGACAAAAGAAGTTTATCAGCAAACGAAAACACTTGTAAAAAAATATGGTAGATAATGAAAAAAAATAAGTGAAGTTCTAGTAATTTCACTTATTTTCGTGTAAAATGAATATAGGTGATAACATGGGATTATTTGACAAATTTAAACGTATTTTAAAACCAAAAACAGAGGAAGAACAACAAGAAATAAAAAGTTATGATAAAGGATTAGAAAAAACAACCAAAGAGATGAGTACCAAACTTACTCAGTTAAGTAAAAGACATAAACAGATTGATGATGCATATTTTGAAGAATTAGAAGATATTTTAATTACTGCCGATATTGGTGTAAATACAGTAATGCGTTTTATGGATCGTTTAAAAAAACGTATTAAGGACGAAGCCATTCAAGATGTAGAAGATTTAAAAGAAATTATTGTAGATGAAATGTTTGTAATTTATGTAAACAATCAAATTTTAGTAAATAAAATTAATTATAATCCAAACGGATTAACTGTTTTATTATTTGTCGGAGTAAATGGAGTAGGAAAGACTACAACGATTGGAAAACTGGCAAGTAAATTAAAAAAAGAAGGAAAAAAAGTACTGTTAATTGCTGGAGATACTTTCCGTGCTGGAGCAACCGAACAGTTAGTAGAATGGGCAAATAGAACAAGTACAGATATTGTATGGAAAGAAAATGCCGATCCTTCTAGTGTAATTTATGATGGATTAGAAAAAGCGACAAATGAAAATTACGACATTGCTTTAATTGATACTGCCGGTCGTTTACAAAACAAAGATGGGTTAATGAAAGAATTAGAAAAGATGAACCGTGTCATTGGTAAAATTGTTCCAGATGCCCCTCATGAAACATTACTCGTAATAGATGCGACAACAGGACAAAATGGAATTCAACAAGCAAAAAGTTTTAAAGAAATCACAAATATTACGGGAATTGTTTTAACAAAGCTAGATGGAACTGCCAAAGGTGGAATTGTTCTTGCTATTAAAGATGAAGTAGATATTCCAGTAAAATATGTCGGACTTGGAGAACAAGAAGAAGATTTAAGAGTATTTGATATTGAAAAATATATCTATGGTCTATTTAAAGGATTTGTAGGTGATGAAAATGATGAAAAGTAGTATGGAAGAAACAAAAATTCCAGGTTTATACACATGGCAACAAAAATTAGGACTATATACACAATTTCTTTCATTTGTCATTTTTTTGATCTGTTTTATCTTAAATATTATCAATAAATTAGATACTGCTTGGTTGTTTTTAATTTTGGTAGTACTATTACTTTCCATGGCTTATAATAATTATAGTATCTTCAAACGTAAATATTTCACAGTATTTTATATCGTAGTTGCGATTTTATGTCTCGGTATTTTTGGAGGTATGCTACTTGGATAATCGTAGTGAAATTATTATTTTGTATGATTACTATAAAGAATTACTTACCAAAAAACAACAAACCTACTTCGAGGGATATTATTTTTTTAATGAATCACTTCAAGAATTAGGAGATGCTTATGGAGTAAGTCGTAATGCAATCCATAAACAAGTAAAAGAAACAGAAGAAAAACTACAAGAATATGAAAAAAAATTAGGGTTATATCATAAAAGAATAAAAATATTAAAATTAATAGAAAACTTAGATGAGAAAACAAAGGAAAAAATAGAAACACTAATATAAAGGGGAAGGGTGATACAATGTTTGATCATATCAATTATATTAATAATAATACGGCTGAAGTAAAATTAAAAGAAGGGGTTCCATTACAAGGAAATCTGATGAATTTACATGTCATGTTTGAAGACGAAGACAAAAAAATATTAGGAGAAGTCGAAGATATTACCAAAGATAGTGTAAAAGTAAATTTTTTAGGAGAAATTGTCAATGGAAAATTTGTAGGGGGAGTCATTCGTAAGCCAAAATTAACAGCTACGATTCGTGTCATTACTCAGGATGAAGTAAAAATGATTGTCGGTGTTCCTGCTCCTGGTAAATTTTTAATTGGATATTCACCACTTTATGACAACCAACCAATTTATGTAGATATTAATGATCTATTTAGTAATCATCTTGCAATTTTTGGAAATACAGGTAGTGGTAAATCATGTGGTGTAGCTCGTATTTTACAAAATGTATTTGAAAATGATCTATTACAACCATACCGTGCTAACTTCTTTATTTTCGATGCATATGGAGAATATCACAACGCATTTTCAAAATTAAACGAGATTAATCCAAACTATTATTTTAAATTTTATACAACAAATGAACGTCAAACAGATGGAGAATTACTACGTATTCCCCTTTGGTTATTAGATGTAGATGATTGGGCATTATTACTACGTGCAACAAATCATTCACAGATTCCGATTATTGAAAGAATGTTAAAACTAACTCGTATTTTCTCAGAAGATGATGAACAAGCATTAAAATATAAAAATCATTTAATTGCCAAAGCAATCATGACTATTCTTTATACAAATCAAACTGCAACTAGTAAAAGAAATGATATTTTTACCATTCTAGAAACTTGTTCTACACCACAATTTAATTTAGAAGCACCTGTTCAAGGAATTGGTTATACAAGAAAGTTTAGAGAATGTTTTATTATTGATTCTCAAGGATCTTTTGTTGAAAGTGTATTAGTTACAAAGTATATTTCTGATTTTATCGATGATGAATTAGATAGATATGAAACTGCAAAATTAAGTTATTATACATTAGAAGATGTGGAAAAAGCATTGAACTTTACACTCATTAGTGAAGGTCTTTTAAATAATGATCAGACATATAGTGATGCAGTAACATTAAAAGTAAAATTACATGCAATTGTTATTAGTGAAAATGCCAAATATTTAACTTATCCTAACTTTATTACTGTCAATGAATATATTGCTTCATTAGTGGCTGTAGGAAATCACAAAGCACAAATTATTAACTTTAATATGGAAGATATCGATGATTGGTTTGCCAAAGTGATTACTAAAATTTATACAAAGATGTTATTTGATTTTACGAAAAACTTACCAAAACGAGCATCTTTACCATTCCATGTATTCTTAGAAGAAGCTCACCGTTATGTACAAAATGATTCTGATAAAGATTTAATTGGATATAATATTTTTGAACGTGTAGCAAAAGAAGGACGTAAATATGGGCTTATATTTAATCTAATTAGTCAAAGACCAGTAGAAATATCAGAAACTGTTATTTCACAATGTACAAACTTTATTATCTTTAAAATGAATCACCCACGTGATTTAGAGTACATTAAAAAGATGTTACCAAATATTAGTGCTGAAATTGTAGAAAAACAAAAAAGTTTACAACCAGGTACTTGTGTTGCCTTTGGTAAAGCATTCCGTGTTCCTATGATCATTCATATGGAAATGCCAAATCCAGAACCATCAAGTAGTAACTGTGATGTGATTGATACTTGGGCAGTTCATTAAAAATCATCCTGGGGATGATTTTTTCTATAAAGAGAGAGGAAAAAATATGATTGAATTTAATATAAAACCATATCAACAACATAAAAATAACTGTGCTATCGCATGTATGTTAATGACTTTAGAATATAATAAAATCATTCCTAAAGTAAATTATTTTTATGAAAAAGAATATGAGAAAAGATATCATTCAAGATATATGGATGGAACACCATTCTCAGCGATTGCTTATCATCTTTCTAAAAATCATATGAAGGTAAAATTAATTCATTCTGAAAAAAAGTATTTTACAAATCAAGCACAATTTTTACCAGACTCCGTATTTCAAAACACCATGAAAGAATATCAGAGTTATTTAAAAGGAATTATAGAAAACGATGGAGAAGTAAAAACAGAAATTGATATTACTATATCATTTTTAAAAGAACAATTACAAAATGGATATCTTATTATTTTAGCAGGGATGATAGGAAATGCATTACATGCCATTTTAATATGTGGGTATGATTTCGATAAATTTATTATTTGTGATCCACTATATAAAAAGAGACAAACAAAATCACAGGAAGAACTGGAAACATTTATGAGTACTCCCATTGGAAAATGGTGTATCCTTGTAAAAAACGATGTAACATAAAAAGATAGTTTTAAATGAAATACATTTGTGTTATTTAATAAAGAGGAGATAATTATGGAGAAAGATCAAATGAAATCATACGTTCCAACAGATATTCGATTAAGAGATTGGATGACTTTAGATACAAGAGTGTCTCATATATTGAGATTATTGATTGAAACAGAAAATATATTAATAGAATTAGATGATTATCAACGTGAACATAATCAATGCTATGAAGATTTAGAAGATTTTAATTTAAAGCTATTTGTTTATAGAAATGAATTTACAAAATATATTGATGAACATCCAGAATTACTAGAAATTGATTCTACTGTTGATAAATATATGAAAGAGTAAGGAAGTGTGTAATCATATTCTTCAATTAGCACGCTATTATCGTGAAGAAGATTAAATTTCCAACAAAATTGTTGGAAATTTTTTTTGCCATTAAGATTACAAATAGTTATTTTTTATCGGTTGCGAATTTTGTCGAATATATGTTATAATGAAAACGAAAATAGAGGAGGTTATATTTATGGGTTTTATTAAAGCATTTTCAGGTGCACTTGGCGGATCTTTTGCAGATCAATGGAAAGATTATTATATGCCAAGAAATAATGTTCCAGGAACAGCTGCTATTTTTGAAGCAGTACCACAAGGAACAAATGCAGGTCGTGGAGAAAA
>CALVQD010000045.1 GCA_944355255.1 uncultured Bacilli bacterium | reverse complement strand
TCAACATGTGTTTTTAATGGTATCCAAGCTGGTTTCACAAAAAATGGATAATGAGTACATACTAAAACATGTTTTGCTTGAATCGTTCCGCGATTCGTATGAACATAATAAGTATCCCCATCCTGATCTAAGTCATATGCACTTGTTTCTTCTACTATTTTCATACCACGAGAATGAGCAATTTCCGCTAATGCATAAATATATTTCAATGGATGAAAAACAAAAGTATCCTTTACTTTCAGTGCTTGAGAACAAGGAATAGAAAGTGGTAGTTTATCCATGACTTTCACATCTACTTCACAGCGTTTCAAAAAATTTTCTAAATAATTTAATTGTTTTAACTCTTTTTCATCTCTTCCAAATACATAAGAATCAACTTCCATAAAATCACAATTAATTTTCTCTTTTTTTACAATATCTTTTAGCAATTTACAAGCATCTCTTTGCGCATTGAGATACGAACGTGCCGTCTTGAAATCATACATCTTCTCAATTTTCTCATAAATATTATCTTGTAAATACGTAATTTTACCTGTTGTATTAGCAGTTACACCAAATCCAATACGACCTTTATCAATCAAAAGGATCTCTTTTTTCGTCTCAGATAATTGGTAAAGAGCAGTCATTCCGGCAATACCTCCACCAATAATTAAAATATCAACTTTTTCATCTATCTTTTCTTGTTTTGTAAAAGATAATGCATCAATTCCTTCTTTCCAAATTGTTTTATGATTCATAAATTCCACCCTTATTAGTATGACAAGATAAACGTATTTTATGTAAAAGAAAAACAGAGATGACTCTGTTATAAATTTTCTAATTTGTCTTCACTTCTTATTGATTCTGATAACCTACATATATTTAACAAACATATTATAAAAAATACATCTCTATACTTTTATAAACCAAGTTTTTGAATAATATTATTTCTAACTTCCATCGATGTTTTTTCATTATTTTCGTCATTTGTAATTATTATTCCATCTCCTGTATAAGCATGTTCTCCATGAAGTAAAATATCAAGTGCCATTTTATTTAAATCTATATTAATAAAATCTTTTAAATCATTTTTAGAAATCCATTTTACAACATGTTTAGCATTCTCTTCTTCAGTGATCATTTCATGTTTATCACTAGTTAAATGTCCATACACAAAATTAAGATACGCATAACGATTAACTTCTTTATAACCGGCATAGAAATGATTAATGACAACAAAATTACTTACAAAATCAATTTCTACATTTTGATATCCAGTTTCTTCATAAACTTCACGAATACAAGCTTCCTCTGGAGTTTCATTTGCTTCTATACCTCCCATAACAAAACTTTTACAATTTCTTCCCTTTGCATCTTCGCATAAATATTGATCATCTTGATGATGTTTTATAACACCAACAACACTATATCTTCGTTGTGTTTCTTTATCTTCTCTTGGTTTTTCTTCTCCTTTACCATAGAAATATGGTGCAACAACCTGCTTAATTGGTAAATGGTGTTCTTTTGCATAAATATAATCTTTTTCAATATGTGCTGGAATAAAAAATCTCGTGGTACCACCTTCTTGTACCATAATTTTCAACTTTTCATGAGTTACAGGATTTAATGCATAACCATCTACTTGTTCATTAACAATCAATGCCGTTGCTCCATATACTAATTCAGGTTTTTCAATTTCTACTTCTACTAATTTGCCATTACTTAATGTAACATTCATTTTGTATTTCATATTCTTCCTCCTTAATATGTCGCAATTTTAAAGAGATGACTTTTATCAAACTGGATATTATTACTATCTTTAGCTTTTATTTTATCATAAATATCCCAATAAGTAACTGTGATCATATCTTTATTTTTAAAACCTAATTGTTTTGACAATTTTTTTATTTCTTTATCTTCTCCTTTTATTTCTAAATAAATTCCAAATGGGAGCTCATCAATAGATATTTCTATGTGATTCCATTTAAAATACAATCGATATTTTTCCATAATAACTTTATTTGTAAACCCCATACGTGATAATATATATTCCATTTTTTCAATATTCTCAATTTCTACTTCTGTGGTATATCTTTCTAACAAAGCATTATCATTCTCATCTGTTTTTTCCTTCAACGTAAGTACATTACGTAGACCACTTTTTGTTCTAATAAATATTCCTTGATCAAATAAACAATGATCATCAGTATCATAGCGTATGGTTTTCTCAAAAAAACCACCAATAAAAACAGCTTCTAAATCAATCAATTTCTTTGATATTATATCAAAATCTTTAATTTGAAACTTTACTTGTTTTTGAATTGTCTTTATCATCTTTCATCATTTCCTTACATGAATTAATATATATATGTTCAAAAAATTTAGAATCTTCCAAGTCTAATTCATCTGTTTTATAAACCCTGTTAATTAACAAAACATAATCTAATATGTTAATAACACTTTTACTTTTAGGATAAATTCCTAAAACGATTGGAATTCCACCCATTTTTTCTATCACTTTTTTGATGTATAATAATGTTTTTCCAGAATATACACTATCTAAAATTAATATTCGTCGACCACGTATCTCTTTATCATACAATTTATGAATATTAGGTTTACTTTGATCAATATGTACTTCCCAAAACATAACCTTTTGATAATTATTCTTATTTATAAATAGATTGATAAATTTATAACAACCATACGGAATAAATAACATAATATCATATTCTAAATTTTCTAATATACTCGTATCTATTTGATAATGTTCGAAAGGAATATTTACTGACCTTACTATAGAATTTTTCTTCATTAATGTTTCATAAAAACCTACAATTTTTGGATCATTTTCTTTTTTTCTCATATACATTTTATTTGTCGAAATTTTTCTTTTACTCAAAAGATAAGCATCTTCATAATCTTCTTGATTCATAAATTCAACTAACATGTCTTTTTTCAAACGATATAAACGCTGATCTACTCCTTCTATTTTAATTTCTGCTTCCAAAATGGGACTATATGACACATGAAAAGAGAAATTTTTATAATACAGTTCATTGTTCTTTAATACATGGTAAATATAATCTTCCAACTTATTTTTTTCTTTTAATTTTCTTAAAAATGTAAAATATGCTAAATTTAGAATAATATTTTTATATTGTTCTATCTTTTTACATTCTGTAATATCACAAATAGTAACAGAAGGCGGTACTATTCGATATCCACCATTACATATATTAAACTTCCAGCCTATTTTTTTTAACTCGTAAAGTTCATCTAAACTTTCCGTATAATAAACAACACCAGATCTTGAATATTCAACAAATTTAATATTATTTTGAAAAATCAGTTGAGCATCGATCTTCATATAACTCATTTATTATACTAGATCTACTACTTAAAGAACAAAATATAGGCTTAAAATGATACTTTAAGTAGATATCTACCAGTTGATTAGAAAAATCCAAAACATCTTCAAAATCTGGAGATGGTCTATGCTGAAATGGTGTATTATTTTTTGGCTGAAAAATACTATAATCAGCTACAATTCCTTTGTCAGCTAATCGTTTAATTTCCTCCAACATTTGTTCTTTATCTTGTAATCCAAATACAAAATTACTTCTGACATTTCCAAAACCAAAGACAGATACTGCTTCAATCAATTTGCCAACAAATAAATCATACTTCATTTTCCCAGGGCACGTATCTTCAAAAAGTTCTTTATTTGCAATTTCTAAATTATATTGAACCTGTTTGATTCCCAGTCTTTTTATTCTTTTTAATCGTTCTAATGTATCATGGGGAGCAATATTTAGATAAGAATCAAATTCGTTTAAATCCAAATAACTTGACATTGACTGTAAAGTATCTTCAGCAACATTCCACACATCTTTCGCCGTTGGTAAATTACCTGCCATAAAAAATAAATGTTTGTGCGGAAACGATTGATGATCTAATAGCTGAGTAATAGAATATTTAATTCCCTTCAAATAACTTTCTTTGGAAATATTCCACCATGCATTAATATCATTATGATATTTTCTTAAATTATTTACGGTGGGTTTAATGATCTGTTCTGTTTTTTGCTTTGGGTGTAAATCACAAAACTTACAAGCTTTCCCACAGTTCCAATTATAGCAACCTTCAAAGAATAAAATAGAAAGACGATCAATTCCTACTACATCTATATAGTCGCCAATTGTACTATTTATTCCATTTATACATTCATCAACTTTTTTTTCTAAAATTTCATAATGAGGAACTAAAGATACTGTGATATCTATTTTTTGATTATTTTTATATAATTGAAAACAATCTTCTTCTAAACGTATTTCAATAGAGGATTTTTCATTGTATCGTAATTTACAAATACTCTGACGATTCCCACTTGTTAATAGAATTTCAGAGGGTAATATATTCTTTTCACATGCTAAATCATATACTGCATTTTTTACAATTGTAGGCTTTACTTTTATACGTTTTGTTTTAAAATGATTTACATTGGGATATGTAGTAAATAAATCGATGGGTTTAAAAAAACTCCTTCTCTTAATAAATCAATTTTTGTTTCTGTTATAACTGAACGCTTTTGCATATACTTTTTCCTTTCTATTTACAAAATCTAAATATTGTTGACTAATAATCTCTTCTACTTCGGATATTGATAAATGAGTAGTATCCAAATACAAATCATAATGCTTTGGATCTGCAATATCTACTTGATATACATCTAAAAATCGTATTCTTGATTTTTCAAACCTTGTATAAACACCTTCTAAAGCTTTCTGATAATTTTCATAATGTTCAGAATTTCTGTCTTGATCTTGTAAAATTCTTTTGGCTCCTTCTTGTTCGTCTACATATAAATAAACTTTAAATGAAGTAGGAATAAAATACCAGGCCATTCTCGAAACAAATAGTAAATAATCCTCTTTTTCTGCTAAATCCATAGCCTCTTGATCAATTAAACGATCAATTTCTCTATGTAATTTTAAATAGTCATTAAACTCATTAATGGTCATATTATGTTTTTGAGCAATCATTCTCATTAAATCACCGGAGGCATATACTTTAAAATCAAATCGTTTTGCTAATAATTTTCCTACAGTACTTTTTCCTGATCCTAAATTCCCAGATATAGTTATAATATTTTTCATATTTCGTTCTTCTCCTATAATATTTATATTGTTAAAATTAAGAAACACTCAAAGATGTTTCTTTCAATATCACTATATTATAGGTAATTTTAAAAGTAAACTACCATTTATTCATAATCAATATGAGTTTATTTTATTATAATTTTCTTATATAAAATAATAACTAAGTATTATTATAATAATATTTCATATACAAACAAAAAAGAGTTATACATGATATCTCTTTTCTAACACTTTAGTCATTAATTCATTTGCAGAATTACATGAAATTGCTCGATTATCAGTAAATTGGATACTATTAAAATTGTGAACTTGCATAACTGGAATACCACTATTAATACCAGCACTAATTCCTCTCTTAGAATCTTCAACTGCCAAACAACTCAGAGGATCTACATCTAATTGATGAATCGCTTTATTATAAGCATCTGGAGCAGGTTTTAGATGTTCAACATCTTCTCGTGCAATTATCACATCAAATAAATCATCTAACTTTAACTTATTTATCAATATTTCCAAATAATAACGTCTACAAGTAGTTACAAGTGCTAGTAATAATCCGGCTTCTTTTAATTTCCATAAAAGTTTAAAATTTTCTTGAGCAACTGGTTCCATTATTATTTTTTTAAATTCACTTTCGTAATTTTGATATACTAATTCCATAATATCTTGATTCGAAAAATTCAATAATATTTCATACTTATTTTTCAAAGTTTTTAATAACATAGCATTTTGTTCTAATTCATATCGCTTATAATCTTCATTTGTAACCACAATATGAAAATAATCGTATAGAACAGATTTAAAACTTTTGCAAAATGCTTTTTCACTATTAATTAAAGTTCCATCCAAATCAAACAATATTGCTTTAACATTCATTAAAACATCCCAATTATTTTGATTCATTAATTAAAATTAATAAAAGACTATTATTTTCTTTAAAATCTGTATGATTAATTAAAGCAGTATGTTCTAAAGAAACTTTATTCTTCTTTAGAATAGTAGATAAAGAAGTATTATTGGAAATATACAATATATTATTTACTGTTAACCCCATTTTGTGAAAAAAACATTTTGCAAACTCAGAATTTACTTTAGTTATAAATAATTTTTCATAAGAAATTTGTTTCAACAATTCCATTGTTACTAATAATTCATTACTTGTGAAAATTAAATTATCCAAATACTCCATAATTAATTTATCAAGTTTTATATTTAGTTGTTTATCATTTTTATATTTTCCCCAAGTAATATGACTTCCTAATATCTTGGACATTTGATCTTTGTATTTTTTATAAAAATCTTTTTCATATTTCAATAGTTCTCCATCTAAATTGATACATAAATAACTAATACTATTCCCTTTGGTTATTTTATTTACCTTGTATTTTGCCACAATATCACGATATGGTTCAGTTGCTTCTCTCAAATTTAAACTATTGAATTTTACCACAAAGTTTTCTAATTCTTTCTTTACTTCCTTTTTACTCATTTTATTTTGATCAGCTAAGATTTCAAATTCAACAAAACCTCCTATTTCTGGTAAAGTGTCAATCATAATGCTATACTGATAATTATCTCCTTCAAGGCTATAGGTAATTCGCTTTTTTTTCACTTCAACATAACTATAATATCCTAAAGCAGAAAATAAATTAATATAATTTTCATAGTCTTCTATGTTTGCATGAATATTGTTTTCTAACTTACAATATTGTCCTAATAAAGAATCAGACTTTCCTTTATATGTTATTTCCATATATTCATTATTTTTTTTTCGAATACGCAAACATGTTCTATTTTTTATAAATTTACTATATATATCGGTAAAATACTCATCCGTTTCTAATGTTTCTTTCATCTTTTTAAATCCATATTCTGTGGCCAAAGCAATTAATTTTTCTGGTTCCATGCAATAATATTTTTCTTCTGTTTCAATTTTCATGATTATTCTCCCTCTTTTTTATTTTTGCAATTTTATAAGTTCCTAAAATATTAGTAAATGTATAGTATTCAATACAATTTTTTTTAAATTTATTATTAATTAAACTAGTAAACTGCTCTTCGTTTAAATAACAACTACCAACATCTTTTAAAAACTTGGTATACAAATATTTATTTAAAAATCGTGGTAACCCTTTATACTCTTTTGGACTCATAATTTCTACAATAATAATTGTATTAGAAATAGTATCTAAAAAATCTAACATATTATTAATGTTTGTAATATTATTCATATGATGTAACGTATTTTTACAAAAACTAACATCATAACTTCCTTTTTTTATTCTATTTAATTCAACGTCATCGTTCGTATAAATAATATTTTTTCGTCGATCTAAATTTAAATAATTTAAACAAATATCATTTCCAACAATGGTTTTATATCTCTTTTTAGTAGCAATCACGAAAATATCAGAACTATCTCCACAAGAAACATCAATTACAGAATTTCCAATAGGTAATAATTGATATAATAAATCATGAAACTCATGTTTTCGACGACGCTCTTTTGTAAAAATATATCGTTTTAAAATTCTTTCATGAAAACGATAACGATTAATATATTTTTGGGACATACTAATTTCTTTTTTCACATTTGCTGATACAAATAATGTAGAATAATTATGTTTATGGTATGCAATTAATGATTGATATTTGTTTGTAATTTCAGATGAATTAATTTTATCGACAACATTTGTAGAAATTTCTGTTTTAAATGCAATTACTAATGTTTCCTCACAATAACAAACAGGATAAAAATTGGTTATTTTCAAATGATAAAGTTCATTTAATTCTTTTATTTTATCTAAAATATCTATTTTCACATTCTCTTTTGTAATGGTATGATCTAAATAATAGTAATTATATTTTTCATCATAAATTAAAAACATAATTTTTGAGTCAGTCAACTTTAAAGGTAATGTTTTCATGTTATATTTGTCTTTATAAAATCTATAAGTATTATATTTCATTGCTAATTTCTTCCTCTATAAATAATTTTGCGGCTTTTGTTAAATATGAATTTATATAAACCAAGTTAATTTCCATTTTGGGAAATTCCTCTTTTAATTTAATCCTCTCTAAAATATTTGAATCAATCAAATACTGTATTGCCGATTCCACTACGTACCCCACCCCAAGATTCCTTCTAGTAGCTTCAATAATTAATTCTTCAGTTTCAAATTCCAGGATTGGATTTAATACTACCCCGCTTTCTTCACAACATTTATGTAAATTTTTACGAAGAGAACTACGCGATGCAGGTAAAATAAGATTTTCTTTTATTAATGATTGAAAATCTCTAATATTATGAGTATTATAAACCGACTTTACAAAACATGTATTTAAAGAACAAATAGGTTCAATCTTTACATTATTATAAACTGTATCGATAGGTGATGAATCTACTACAAAATCGACTTTTCGTTCCTCTAAGCGTTCAATTAATATGTTTGTTGACATATCAACAAGTTCGATTATCATTTTTGGATGATTTGCTCTAAAACTTGCAATTTTATCCATCAAATAATTTCTCACAATGTGTGATTGAACACCTATCACTATTTTTCCTTCTTCTATATCATTCAAAGATATCAAGGCCCGTTCACAAGACAATAACAAATCTTTTGTTTTTTGTAAATATCTATATAAGGTTTCACCAGATGGTGTTAGAGTAATTCCTTTATTTGCTCGATAAAATAATTGAATTCCTAAATCTTCTTCTAACTTTGACATACTTTTACTGATTGCTGGTTGCGATATAAATAGTTTATTAGAAGCATCCAAAAAACTTTTCGAATTGGCAACTTCTAAAAATATTTTTAAAGAATTCAAATTAATATTATTCATGGATATCACCTTACGGTTATTATATTAACCGTTTGTTATAAAGTCAAGTTAAAATTATTTATACCTGATATAACATTAAGTTATATATCAAAAAACCGATTAAAATTTACTATATGCATCCTATTTGTTTTTAATGCATATTATCTCTCTAAAAACACAGTATATTTCTCTAAAGTTTTCAATCTACTATCATCGTATATAAAAACTGTTTGAATTTCAAACAGTTCTACCATATCATCTTATTCTGTATGATTTAATCTCTTGCATTGTAACTATTCCTATTCTTAACTAGTTCATAAGCTTTTTTTACATCCAGTTCATTCGTAATCGGAATACCTAAAGTTTTGATTTTCAAGCATTTTTTTTTTGCCTTTAAGATATCATCTTTCTCTTAAACTTGAAAATCAAACTCTCTTCCATCATCAGAAACACCCCACATATAATTACAAGAAATGAAATCCTAAAGTCAAAAATAGCTTTTTCTATTCAATTTAAATTCTTGTTTTGTAAAAGATAATGCAGCAATTCCTTCTTTCCATATAGACATAATATCACCAGTTTTAGTATAAGAAAAAAAGAAATAATTATACAATCATCTCTTCTTTACATAATGGACATCTTCTTTTAAATCAAGAAGATATAATATTTGTCTGATTTCTTCTTTCATTGTTTCTAATTCATTTTTTGTATATATCATCATATTATTTTCTTCTATTTCTGTTATTTTTCTTTCTAGTATTTTAAAACGTCTATTCAATAATTTTTTTACATCTTCTTCGTATTGTTCTAATACATCTAAATTCATACAATATTGTAAAAACTTTGATACTTGTTTTAAAAAATTCACAGGTGTTGGTAAATAAGTAGGAGAAGACAATCCATTCGTTATTTGTTTATTATAAAAATATACTTCTTTTGAAGTCAAAACACTCTTTCTAGCAGTGACATAAACATACCAATTAAATAAATAATCTTCCAATTGATTTAGCGGAACAAAAAAGTTTTCACAAATCAATTCTCTTTTATATAAATGTGCCCATAATGGTGGTGTATAGTGAAAACACATGTGATCTGCATCATGAATCTCATACTTTTTACATCTTTTTTCTAATGTAATACAAGCTTCTAACCCAAATTCATCACGATAAAGTGAGTAAGAACCAATGATATTATCTGCTTTTGTTTTTAGAGCAATCTCTACCATAGTCTCTATTCCATGAGAAGCAACATAATCATCGCCATCGATAAAATAAATATATTCTCCCCTTGCATGTTGCCATCCCTTTTTTCGTGCAAAACTAACACCTCGTTGTTGTTCCATCAAAATCGTTACACGTCGATCCTGTTGAGCAATCTTCTTTAAAACTTCATAGCTATGATCAGTAGATCCATTATCAACAAATATAATTTCTAAATTCTGATAGGTTTGTAATTGTAATGATTGATACAGTAATTCTAATGTATCAGCACAATTATAAACTGGAATTACGACACTTACTAACATATCAACGCCTCGTTTCAGAACACTATTCTATCAGAAAAAGAAAAAAGTCACAATCATATGTGACTATCACTTTACTATATTCTAGTAATTAAATTTGAAAATTCATTCCATCCAATAATACCATCCTTTTGTAATCTTCCTACTAAAATACCAGGCGATATATTATTTTCCTTCGAAAAATCCATTATTATTTTATGATTGTATATATGGTGTTCCTTAATAAATTTTTGATATATTTCATCAGAAATTAAAATATTTCTAGCATATTCATCTGCTTCTTGTTCAATCTCATTATTCTGCATCTGTTCAAAATCGACAAATACTTCTTTTTTACTGTGTTTTAACAAATGTGCAATTTCATGAAATAAAGTGAACCATAAAATATCATCTTTTTTTCCTCTATCACTAATCATAATAATTGCTTTATCCGGGCTCATTTTGTAAGAAACACCATTCACATAAGTATGTGGTAAATGTGGTTCAAACACAAGAATCACACCACATTCTTTTAATAATTGTTTTATTTTCTCATATTGTTTTAAAAATGGTTTTTCTGCAAGTTCTCTGATCTTTACCACATTTTTCTTTAATTGTTCTATTTGAAATGCTGGACAATCTTCTTTATTTGCTTGTATTTCGCCATATCTTAACCAACAATATAGAGAAGCAAAAGAAAAATGCGGATGATCAGATTTTCTAAAAGCAATTTTTTTCTTTAATTCTGTATCAAACTTTAACGATGCGACAGAAAAAAACTTTCGTAGGTTAATGACTTTTTCAAATGGATCGTTTGTTTTTTCAATCCAATCCCAATGTCTCTTTGTCATTTCCGAATATGGAATTTCCTCTAAATATTTTTCTTCATCAATAATGGATTGTACATCTTTCACTCTCTCTAGTGATTCACGATAATTACTTTCCAAATGAGTCCAGAAACTAGCAGGAATATGAAAAACATATTCTAGTTTCAAAGCAGTTGCAGTAGTAATTGGAGCCTTTCCTTTAATGATTTCATTAATTGTTTTTTTATGAATACCGGTTTTATCAGCAAGATCCAGTTGTGTCATTCCATTGATTTCTAACAATTCTAAAATTGTTTCACCAGGAGCAATCACATATTCTTCTATTTTATTTAATCTACTCATAATGCCTAGACACCTCCATAATTTCTATTTCTTTTATCTTCGTTAAATCTTCTATCACGATTTGATTGTCTACTTGTCGAAAAATTAATCGATATTGTCTAGTAATTGAAATTGCAAATTGATTCTTTCGGTTTCCAGATAACTTATGTCTTCTATAGGGAGGACTTTGTGGAACGTCATTCAATGTTTGAAATGCTTGTAATTCTTTTATTCTACGTGGTAATTTTTGGGCAACTTCTAATCCATATCTTTTTACTAACTCTTTCTGATAGAGTGGATTTTCACAAAGAGATTTTAACTTTGTATTTTTATATGTAATTTTCATAAACCTCCTTATGTCATTTCATATCTCTATTGTAACAAATCACAGTATAATTGTAAATATTTAATTAACGTATTAAGTGAATTATTTTCAATAGAAAAAGTCACAATCAGATGTGACTTAATTTCTCTTCAATTTCTTCTTTCCTTTTCTCCTCTACTTGTAAGTTTTCTCTCTCTTTATTTACAATTTGTTCTGGAGCATGACTTACATATCCTGGATTAGAAAGTAATTTCTTTCTTCTTTCAATAGATTGATTTAAAGAAGTGAGTTCTTTTTCTAACTTCTCTTTTAATTCCTTATTATTTTTTGATTGATCAAATTGATATGCGATTTTATACTGATCATAATTACTATGAATCATTGTCTTTTCCATATCACTTGTTAATTCTGTTGTTTCATTTTGAACTTTTAATAGTTTAAATACTAATTCTTTTTCTCTTCCAACGTAATATACAACTGCTTCTTTTGGTACTTTTTGTTCTAATTTATAAGTTCTAACACGAGTAATAAAATCAATCATTTCTTCCATATCTTTTGTTTCTTTTTCAAATACATATTCTTCTTCATATACTGGATAATGACTAATCA
>CALVQD010000044.1 GCA_944355255.1 uncultured Bacilli bacterium | reverse complement strand
TGATTTTATTATCTTTATCTTCAATCTCATTCACTTCTTCTAATGAGTTCCCTATAAATACTCCTATCATCTTACATGCATCTAAGAATACATCGCTGTGCATTTGTTTTTCTAATTCTTTCTTCTTGATCTCCGGACTTACTTCCATATATATTTTGATGGATGGATCGGCAACTAATAATTTTTGATATACAACTCCTTGAATTCCTGATGGCATTTTTTGACACATTTCATAGAATGTTTCATCTAATTGTTCTTTCGTTCCAATGATTTCATCTAAACACTCTAGCCCTCTTTTATATTCTTTTTTCTTAAATAGATCTCTTACAACTACTAATTCTGTTTTACTTTCATGATTCCTTCTTCTTTGTGTAACTAAGATTTCTTCATATTCGTTTAAATGTACTACTAAATCTTTGTTTTCTTCTTTTACTTCAATAAACTTGTTTCTATCTCTTAAAGCACTGATGATAATGATAAAATATATAAGTAACAGTAAAGAATTTAATACTAATAAAATAAATCCATCTATATGAAAATATACAGCTCCGATTAATATACTAATACTAACAATTAAAATACCGATTGGAATAATAATTTGATAATTCTCTAATTTATTATCTGTTGAAATGATTTTCTTCTTTAATAATTGGACATAAGGCATCTTAATTAATAGTATTGAAAATAGGGGAACAAATAGATTAACTAAACTAAATCCAGAAATTTCTATATCTATTGATTTATTTAAAACTGATTGTGTTCCAAAAAATACAAATGCACATAATAATTCTCCCAATATCGCAATAGCTTCGCTAAACATAACAATCAAAAAAGCTGTTTTAAGTGAGTGGCGATACATTAACATATTTAACATTGTTAATATCATAATTAGTATCATTAAACCAAAAAATCTATTAATATATAAATAGTTTATAGATAAAATTAATACTAAAATGAAAAAAAATAGAACACGATTATATTTTGAAAGTTGTAAATTTTTTACCTTCAAAATTTCCCAAGAATAAAACAAGTAGAATGCAGACAAACAACTGGCTATCAAAGTACTAATAATTGCTGACATACTCTCTTAACTCCTTTTTATGATTGTTAGAAATCAAATCTAAAGTTTTACCGTTGTCAAATACAATTAATTTATTTTTCATATCTAGTTTAATGACTCTTTCCATATTTACAATACATGCACGATGAGAATATTTAAATTCAGGTCCTAGTTGTTCAAAAATTTCAGATAAAGATCGATTAATACGAAATACAGTATAATCTGTAATTACGATTGATTTTCTATCTACAGAATCATGAGTAATATACATAATATCCTTTAGTGGAATTTGATAGTGAATTCCTTTTTCTTGTAATTTTAAATGTTTATGAGCATTTAAAATGGAAAGTGCAGTGTTGATTGCCTTTTGTAATTTGACTTGGTAATTTTTATATTTTGAAATAAATGTTAATGGCATTATTTCTTCTGTAATGATCAATTCTGCCAAGTGATGATATTGACTTAGAAAAATAATAATTGCATTTTGATCTTTTTTTCTTATTTTTCTGGCAATGTCGATTCCTGATATTTGATTTACATGTATGTCTAATATATATACTGAATTAGATTTTTTTCTCTTAAGTTCTTTTTCAAATGCATTATTATATTCTGAAAATAAATATGTTTTATAAGCCAAGTTGCTACCTATCATTATTTTGTTGATCGTATTTGTTACATTTTCTAATATGTGTTTGTTATTATCACAGATAATAAAGTTTATCATAAATCATTCATATCCTTTCAAAGACACACAACACACAACTTACTACAAGATGATATACAATGTATATCGCGTTAATGATAGCTATTAGTTAACATGACAATCGTATCATATTTATGTGGTATCTGCAAGTATTAATTTAATAACTTTACACACTATAAACACTTGTCATTTTTTTTCACATATGATAGAATGAATATGTAGTTAATTATTTAGGGGTGTAGTTCAGTTGGTAGAACGTCGGTCTCCAAAACCGAATGTCGTGAGTTCAAGTCTTGCCACCCCTGCCAGATGTAAATAATGTCCAATCTAAGATTGGACTTTTTCTATAAAATTGATTATAAGAGGTGAATATTATGGAAAAAACATATAATAAATTGGTTCGTGATAATATTCCTGAAATTATTGAAAAGAATGGAGGAAAGCCATTTTTCCGAGAGTTAAATGAGCAAGAATATTGGGAATACTTATTAAAAAAAGATGAAGAAGAATTACAAGAAGTAAAGGAAGCATCTTCTAGAGAAGAAAGAAAAAAGAACTTGCTGATAAGTTGGAATTACTAATAGCAATGGCTTCATATAACGGATTTAGTTTACAAGGTATTATTAATGAAGCTCACATCAAAAAATCAAAAAATGGCGGTTTTGAAAAAAGATTACTATTAGAAAAGGTAATTGAATAATAATTTGAAAACTTGTTCAGTTTCCGTGCCAGATGTGGATAATTTCCAAAATTACGGAGTAAACATATATAAAAACACGGAAAACTAAGAGTTTATCCGTGTTTTAGTTTGCCATAAAATAGGAGGTAAAAATAATAAAAGATTGTGAATATTTGAGAAAAAATACAAAGTTTGAGGGAAAA
>CALVQD010000043.1 GCA_944355255.1 uncultured Bacilli bacterium | reverse complement strand
TCTAAATTTTTATTAATAGTTTCAACTTTATTTTCATAATATCTAGTTGTTTTCTTTAATTCTTTTGTTTTTAAATGTTCTCTACTACTTCCTTTAATACCTCTTTCTAAATCAAATCCTTTTTCAGTTAATCTTTCGTGATATTTATCTTGCAGTTGTGATAAGTGTATTTTATCTTTTATAAATTGCTTTTTAGATATTGTCCATCTTTCAGTATTAGTCCTTTTATCTAATTTTTTAACAAGTGGTACTACTACACAATGAATATGTGGTGATTTTTCATCTAAATGAATAGTCGCGTGAAGTATTTGTTCTTTCTTATAACCTAAATCATTATAAACAAACTCCATACAAGTATTTGCCCACTTCATTAAATGATCATTACTCATATTTTCAAAGAATTTAGGTGAAGCAGTAAATAATAATTCATCTGCTACACAATTTCTTGATTGATTAAGCATTTGGGTATAACTTCTTTGTCTTTCTTTTCTTTCAATTTTTTGTTTTTCATTATGTTGTTTCTCGTATTCTTTTGTTATCTCTTTAAATCTTTTAACATATTTATAATTTAATGGCACTAATTCTAAATTTTTATAGCTATCTTCAACTCTTATATCAGGGTTAGAATTGTATGCTTTCTTTTCTCTTTGATTATGAGAACCAATTTGTGCTAAATCGTGTGTAGTCATAATAGGTTCACTTCTAAATATTGCATAATTTAAATTCATTATATCAATCTCCTCTCTTTTTTAACAAAATAAAAAGAATATGCATTTAACATATTCTAGTGTTTATAAGATACTAATTAAATTGATATAACCTCAAACTTATTCATTTATAAAAGTTGTGTACTTTTGTGTGTCATAACATACACACCATCATTATTACGTAAAATAATTTGTTCATGATTATTTGTTTTATTTTTTAACAAAACACGAAATTGATTATCTTTTTGATAAGAAACTGTTACTTGATATGCATACTCATCTTCATTACTATATATATTTAAATCTCCAGTTACTTGATATGCATCTGTTTTATCTAATTTGTCCTCTAATTTATTAATGATACTTTTGGCACTTTCTTTCCCACACCCAGATAATAAAAGACAAGCAAACAACAGTGTAACAAAAATCAGTCTTTTTTTCATTTTTTATCACCCCAATATTTCATTCATTAAATTATATGGAATATAAATTTGTTTATGAATGAATATTTTTCGTTTTTCCGTTCATGATAAAAAAGAAAAGAAAGGAAGGTATTATGGAAACATTACAAAAAATTGCATTAGTATTTACAATTATTGGTGCCGTTGTATGGGGAATCTATGGATTATTCGATGTTAATATCGTCGCTTCCTTATTCGGAGATCAATCTATGATTGCAAGAATTGTATATATTCTAGTAGGAATATGTGGTCTGATTAATATTGGAATCTTTTTCACTGACTTAGATCGAAAATAAAAGAATACATATCGTTTTTTGATACGTATTCTTTTTTTATTCATTTTAGTAAATCAGTAAAACTTATCTACTTCTTTACAATTTTTATTTTTACTTTTTTCGTTTTTGGAATATATTGAATACGAACATCTTCCCCTTCTACTTCAACAGGTACTTCATGTTCTCCTTCTGTATATCCATCAAGATCTAAGTAAGCCGTAATGTCTTCTGTTTTAATGGTATCTAATACCGAATTTACACCCTTTAATACAACAGAAACTTTTGTATCGGCTGCAGATAATCCTTGTACCGTATATTCATCACTTAAATTACGATATTCAATAGAAACATCATCGACTTCTCTATCTACTGATTTTCCTAATTTTACATTAATTGTAATATTATTAACACTCATAGAACGAACACCAACTGGACGATTAATTTCTTGTTTGTATTGTCTATCTGTATTTAAATCTTTTACATCAATATAAACTGGAACATATCTTAAGTCTTCTAAAGCACTTTCATTTCCATATACAGTAACACGAGATTCATTTGTCGTAATTTCACTAATTGCATATCCAAAACTAATCTCTCCTCTTGGAATTACACGAATTGGTAATTCTTTACTTGGAGAATCAATTGTAATATCAGCGGATACTTTGCTTGGAACGATCTCTACATCAATCGCATCTCCATTTTTATCATAAGCTTTTAATGGAATATCATTTAATTCAACAGTTCCTTCTTCTTGCGATACTAAATTTTCAATATCAACTAAAGCCTTTACCGTTGCAACTTCTTTTAAACGATGTTCTGCACCTTTAATTACAACCTCATCAGTTTTTAAGTCAACACTTTGCAACACCAATTTACTATCTAAAGAATCTTGATTTAAAATATCAGTATCTAGCGTTCTTGTTTCTGATACTTTTGGATATATCATAACTGTTACAACACTAGGATTTACTTTATATTCAATTGAAGGTAAAATCTGATTATATTTAATATTTACTTCATGCATACCTGGTTTTAAATCCGATAAATCAACGGTAATTTCTTGAGATGGACTTTGTTTTGCAAAATATAAATCGGCTTTACGACCAATTAAAGTAACATCTACTTCTTCTGGCAATCCTTCTACTACATATGCTTCTTCATTATATGTAGCATGAACTGGTTGTTCCTTTAATACTTCGGCTGAATTTTCTGAAAATAGTAAAATCTTTTGATCAATCACAACAAATACAATAATTGCGAAAAATAGTGAAAGAAATAATAAAGTATTTGTTTTAGAAAGCCAACGCTCTATCTTTTTACTAGAAGCTTTAAAAGAATCACTAATCCATAAAACTAACTTCGTAATTGGAACGACAATTTTGCGATCGATAATTTTCCAAATATTACGAAAAAAGATTCTGAATGGTCTAAATAGTTTCATTCTCATCATCCTCCTCTTCTTCCGTTGTAATAAATGCTTTCTTTGGACGTAGTTCATCTAAAAGCATCAATTTGAATTCATCCAAAGTTAAATTATAATTCAAAACACCACCAATTGCGATAGAAATTCTTCCTGTCTCTTCTGAAACAACAAGCGCAATACAATCTGTTTCTTCACTAATTCCCAAAGCTGCACGGTGTCTTGTACCCAATCGCTTGCTGATTTTCATACTATCACTAGTTGGGAAAACAGCACCAGCACAAGTAATCTTATCACCTTGAATAATCACACCACCATCATGCATTGGATTGTTTGGGAAAAATAAAGAAATTAATAAATCACTAGAAATATCTGCATATATTTTTTTGGCTTTATCGATATATTCTGTCAAACTATTATCACGTTCTAAAACAATCAAAGCACCTATGTGGGCTTTTTTCAAATAATCAACTGCTTGAATAATCTCATAAACCATCTTTTCACGTTCATCAACTGTTAAAACTTTGTGGCGTCCTAATAATTGACTGCGTCCCAATTGTTCCAGTACATTTCTAATTTCAGGTTGGAAAATAATAATTAATGCAAGTGGTCCCCACATAATTACATAATCTAATAAATATCCAATCGTCACTAGATCTAATACATCACTTACAATTTTTAACACAACGATAAATAAAATTCCTTTAAATAAAAGAATCATTTTTACATTCTTACGTAAGCTTTTTAAAATATAATAGAAAACAAGCCATACTAACAAAACATCCAGCAATCGTTTTCCAAATAAAATCAGGCTATCAAATGTCATATCCTACCTCCATCCACATATATCCAATTATATCATAAGTTAGGAAACTTTAAAACTAAAAAAGAGACAAAGTCTCTTTAAATTTTCCATTCGTCCATCTCATCCGTTGTATTTTCATTTAATTTCGGGGCAGCAACTTCATCTTCTTTAGAATTCATTTCTAATGGTTGCGAAGCATTTGCCTGGCCATAAATATCACGATCGTGAATTTCTTCTACAACAGGTTGTACAGGTTCATTTACTGTTGGTTCCACAACACTTTCATTTGTTTTTGGAATTTCTTGTACGACTTGTTCTTCGACTACTTTATCATGTTGAATATCGCTATCCGGAACAGGTAATTCTTCCTCAAACTTCAAATTATCAACAGGAGTAAATAAAGGTTCTGCTTTAATTTCTGAAGATACAACATTTTCCACTGATTTAACTGGTTCGATTTTATCAGCAGCTACGACATCACTCGTCATTGCAAATGGATCTTCAAATCCTAAACTATCTGTATTTTGTTTTACTTCAGCAACAGGACTTTCCAATGGAACTGACGGAATTTCATTTTTAGGTGCTTCAACTTCCTCTTTCACTTTTTCTTCAGTTGAATTCTTTGCTTCCTTCTTTTTTTGTTTATTTTCATGGATAAAATCAGTCTTCTCTGCCAAATATCCAATTAATGCCATAATCAAAATAATAGAAATGACAATAATCCAGATATAATTATCTATGATAAAATCCATAGTTCCCCTCCTATTCTTATACTACACTCAGTTTACCACAATTATCTTTTTAGAACAAGTGTTATTTTTCTAAATAATCCGCACCTTTAAATGGCTCTTCTTTTAATAATCCAGGATAATTCTGTTGTCTTAAAGCCTCATAAACCATAATCGCAACTGTATTAGAAACATTTAAAGCACGTACTTGATCTGTCATAGGCATTCGCATACAATGTTCTAAATCATCTTGTAATATCTCTTTGGGAATTCCTGTACTCTCTTTTCCAAATATAAAGTAAATATTCTCATCACAATTACTATAATCAAATGATGTATGAGGCTTACGCCCATATCTTGTTAAATAATAGTACGTACCATGATTTTTACTTTTAAAATCCTCATAATTTTCATAAACAGTATAATGGCATTTAGATATATAATTCACACCACTACGTTTAATACTCTGTTCATCTAAGTGAAAACCAAGTGGTTTAATCAAATGTAAATGTGTATTAGTTGCAACACATGTTCTCATAATATTTCCCGTATTTTGGGGAATTTCTGGCTCGTATAATACAACGTGTATCATTCTAGTAAACTCCATTTTTCCCTAAAAAATATTTTGCATCTTGAATACTAGAAACACGTGAAACTGTATTCATAACATCCAAAATTTGACCATCGTGGAAATACCACAAATTTGGTGTTACAGATAGATCAATTGATTGTTTTTTTAAAGTATCAGATAAATATTGATCTTCATAATCACGATATACTTGACTATTTGTAATCATACTACTATCTAAATAAATAAATTCATCTGTTAACTCTTCTTTAATAATAAAATCATGTAGCGCATTCTCAAAATCTAAATTGATTGTGCCATTACTTGGAGCAATATATACAATCACATTTGGATTATCAAGCAAATAACTAGATAGTTCATCACTTTTAATTTCTGAAACTACTCCATTCATCACTTTTGATTCTTCTAGTGTTTGCGACATACGATACCAATTTACACAATATGCAACAACACCTAAACTTAATACAATTACAATTGCAAAAATAATATAATTTTTCTTAGGAATTTCTCTCATATTCATCCTCCTATTTTCCATCTTCTTGTACTTCAATATCTTGAATCGTAACAGCTGGTAATGTAATGTGTTCTTCTGTAGCCAGTTCTTTAAATGTCTCGCGAAACTTTGCCAACTCTTTCACAATACTATCTGGATATATTCTTTTACTTGTTTTAATCGCTATATAAACATCTTCTAGCGTCACTTTATCTCTATTATGAAATAATGCATTAGAAAACGCTTGGGTCAAGACAGATAAAGCAACATCTGGGTACATTGCCGACAATCCATAAGCACGTTTAAACTCCGAAGTTGCATCTACAATTGCTTCTATCAACATTTGAACAATATATCGATTATAAGCAAATTGAACACCTGTTTGTTTTTCTAATTTTGGTAAAGTTCCCATCAATATTTTTACTGTCGTATCACGGTCTGGCTCTAACACATCAATTCGTTCAAAACGTCTTAAAAAGGCACGATCACGAACAACATAAGTATCATATTCAACTGTTGTAGTTGCTCCAATCACTTTAATCTCACCACGGTCTAAACCCGCTTTTAACATATTCGCCAGATCCATTGATTCACCCTTACCGATTAATGTATGAATTTCATCGATAAATAGAATGACTTTCTCTTTCTGTTTCAATTCATCTACAAGTAAATGCATAATCATCTCTTCCTGATTTCCTACTTGAACCGTTCCAACAAGCGAACTAGAAACCAACTTGATAATATGATATCCTTTTAAAGCATTTGGGACATTTCCTTGTTGAATGAGATATGCAAGTCCCTCTACAATTGCCGTTTTACCAATACCAGGCTTTCCAACTAATAGTCCTGACTTTTCTGGTGTCAATAACACAATCATTAAACGCTTAATCTCTTCATCACGAGCAATTGCAGGATTTGTCACGTAATTTTTTAATGTTAAATCCTCTCCATAAGTATCCAAAACACTAAATCTTATTGTATGATCTTCATTCTGAGTGTGGGAATCTTGTGTCATTGGAATAACAGGTTCTACTGGTGGTTCTTGTGATTCCATCGGCGTTGTTTCTTCATCTGAGCCTAAAGATCCTATTCTCATACGATCGATTTCATTTCCATCAGAACCATCAATAAAATCAATCTTATCCATATCGTTCCCTCCTATTCTTCAATGTACCCATTCTTTTGAAACATAGATACAATTACATCACGGTCTTCATCACCACGAATGCGATTATAAGTACTTTTCTCTTCTCCATTTTCAATAAATACTGTCATAGGTGTTGCATCCCCATAACTAATCTTAGCATTCAATTTAGAATTTTCTGCATTACTTAACTTACTTACATCAATAAAGTATACTTTGACTTGATATTCTTTAATTACACTATTTAATTTTGGTTCATAAGTCGCACAATGTGAGCAATTACTAGAACCAATAAATAGAATAAAACTTTCTTTATCATCTAACATATTTAAAACAGTATCTAATGAAACTTCTTCATACGTCGTATATTTAGAACAACCTGTAAATAGTACAACTGATAATACTGCCAAAAATAAACATAACCATCTTTTCATTTCCATCATCCTTCACTTTACAATTATATACTATAATTTAAAAAATGAAAAGAGTGAACCTCTTTTCCATTATAAAAAATAGTCATAAATAATTATGACTATTTGACAATCCCATAAGTAATGGTATCATTAAATTCCAATTCTTTATTTTCTAAAATTTTCTTAGTACCCACTGTATCTGAAACATACCAAATTTCATTTCCATTTTGATAAATAACCCCATCTTCTTGATAAATTGCAAAACGAGTTGTAGTATCAAAAAGATATGTCATTTGTTCTAAAGAATCATCTAAACTGCGATAAACTTGATAGTGATCTCCATCTTTCTTCCATAAATAATAGTAGTTTGATGTTTCATCCCAGTCTAATATTTCTTCTTCAGATTCTCTTTCTAACGAACTAGAAATAAAATATAAATCCTCATTTAACGCATCATAAATATTACGATTCTCAAATTCTTCTCCATTATAATATTGAATCATACCTTCTTCATTGTCACATTTATACATCAATTGTTTCTCTGTGTCAAAATAATATTGTACTCGATTACTACGATCCATAATATAAATTCGATTACCTACAATCCCTTGAATATAAGAATCAAAAGAAATCTTAACAGGCATGGTAATAGTATCCACTTTAGCAGTACTTAAATTTACAAAATATAATGTTTGAAAATCATAAGATTCATCATAATTGGCAACAAAATAATATCCTTGTGTAAAAGCATGAAGTGGCTGATCATAATGGTCCGATGCAAACAATGTAATTACATTTACACTACCATCCATATCAACAATGGTTAAACCACGATAAGTACTCATTCCTATTTTAGAAAATGCCTGAGGTAATGTATTGGAAACATCCAGAGAAGATTGTGTCTTACTACCATCTGTTTGAGGCATAAATTTTTGTAACTGATCTAAATAAGATTCATCAACAATCGCATCCAACTTCGTATCTTGGAGACGAATATCATGATATGGATATAATATTTTCGTACTTGTATCTTCACATACCATATCAGTTAATATCTTCTCATCTTGGAAAATCGGAAGATAACAAGTATATTTCTCAGTCGAAATTTGTTCTACATCTTGAATAAAATGTTGATGTCCTTGCAAATCTTTTTTCCAAAGACGAAATTGATAAGAACTTTCATCAATTTGAACATGAAAATCATAATATTCACTTGTCTGTTTTGTTTTCGCATATCTTTTTTCTTCTACCGTAATCACATTTCCATTATTCATAATTTCATAACGATATACAGTGTTACCACGGAATAAAAAGAGAACTCCTTTTAGTAAAAAATAAACGACAAACAAAGCAATCATCGAAAAAAACAATTTTTTCACAAAACCACCTACTTCTCTATGATAATGGAGCAAACAAACGTAATATTTTTTGTAGTATTCTTACAATAATACTACTTTTCTTCATATCTTGCAAATATAATTCTCTACTGTGTTTCATATCCTCAAAAAAAGCTTCTTTATTTGCTAATGCAAATTCTCTTTGATAAATAAGAGCATTTAATTCATAATCAAGCACAAAAGAACGAATATCAATATTACAACTACCAATATTTGTAACAAAATCGTCAATCACAATACTTTTGGCATGAATAAAGCCCTCGCGCAAATAAACTTTCGCACCTGCTTTCAACAATTCTTCCGCATATGACAATGTAATCCCATACACGTATGGTTTATCTGGTTTTTTCGGTAACATAATCCGAACATCAATCCCTGATAGACACGCCATTCTTAAAACTGTTAAAAATGTTTCATCAGGAACAAAATATGGCGTTTCAATATAGATATATTTTTTCGCACTCATAATCATTTTAATATAAGATTCTTTAATATACGAAGTTTCACTATCCGGACCACTCGATAAAATCTGCACCCCCATATCGTTCTTTACCGGTAATGGTTTTACAGATCGATCAAGAATATCTTCAATGAAAAATGGATTTTCATTTTTGACATCTTGTTTATAAAGAAAATACCAATCACATAGAAAACGCAATTGCATGACTTGAACACATTCTCCAATGAGTCGGATCGCACTATCTCTCCATGGTGTAATATGACTGTATTTTGATAAATAGTCATCTCCGACATTAATACCACCAGTATAAGCAATTTGTCCGTCAATCACAACAATTTTTCGATGATAACGATAATTGAAATGAAACCACGTACGAAATAATTTCGGAAGAAATGGCAATACCTCTCCACCAGCAGCAATTAAATCATCAAAATCTTTTTGTCTTGTTTTCAAGCATCCTAAACGATCATAAATAAGTTTTACTTGAACACCCTCTTTGGCTTTTTTAGTCAACAATTGTAGCAATTCCTGTCCAATTTCATCTTTTGTTTTAAAAATAAAATAAGCAATATGAATACTTTTCTTCGCCTGTTTGATATCCTCAAATAAATCGTCAAACTTATCATGAGCATCTGTATATAGTTTGCAATCATTTGCCAGTGTAAAAATACTACTTGAGTTTTTCTCATTTAATAAAATCATATCGTGATAATATTGATACGCTTTTGGTAATGATCCCGTATGCTGTAATTTTAAAAATGCTTGATTGTATTCTTCCTCTACTTTTTCTAAAGAATACTTTCTCGTCATTATCTTTAATTTATAAGTACTCCCTAACATAAAATACAAAATCATACCTATAACTGGCATAAAAGTAAGAACTAATAACCAAGATAACGTAACAGTTGGTGTTTTCTTTTCTACAAATAAGAGTAACACAACTGCGATGAGATTAATCATATAAAGTGATAACACAAACACCAAACTAAAATCCATAATATCACCATTATTAGTATAACACAGAAAAACACGATTTGAAAAACCGTGTCATCAACCAAATTAGTTTTTTGTCATGAAATCTTCTAGATAATCTGCAGCAATTTTCATCATCGGTAAAAGGTGAACACGTTCTTGAATTTCTTCTTGTCTTTTTTTCGTCTCACACCAATACTTTAAAACCATTCCCATACATGGACTATCCGGTAATTTTTGATAAATTTTATCTTTTAAAGTTTGCCAATCTAATAATTTTATACTGCGGAATTTCCTTTTTAATTCACGGTGAAATTTACGTGCCGAGTAAACTTTATCTTCCGGTATAGAAAAACTCTTTCCTAAAAATTCCATAATTTCTAATACAGTAGCATCAAAATTTTGATTTTTGTGCTTTAAATAATCTTGTTTTGATAAATTTAATTGTTGAAAAAATGGTTGAAAATATTTTTGTGATAGCTTTTTGATTTCCCCAGGATAAAATGTATAGTAATTACCTTCTAATTTATGAAACGTCTTTAATGTATCGTAATAACCGAGACGCATAGCACGACGTGCTAAAGTTTGATCAAATACCAGAAAAGAACCAATATCAGAACGTGGTGTAATATAGGTAATTGGAATAGAACGATCTTTTACTTTCTTCTTAAGTCCAACTGCTTTTAAATCAACAGCAATCACTTCTTCAGCTCCTAATTCAATCGCCAAACGAATTGGAATATTATCGTAATATCCACCATCAATATATTTTTTACCATGAATTTCCTTTACTGGGAACGCTGGAAAACAAGATGCTGATGCAATCAAATAATCTTTTAAATCTTCTGGTTTCATTTCACTTTTTCGAATCGATACAGGTTTCATATCTGTTACATTGACTGTAATTAATCCAAAATCAATCGGAGAACGATAAAAGCGTCGTACATTTAAATATTTTCCTAAAGTTTTTTCTAGACGACTAATATCCATCCCACCATTTAAAACACCCTTAGCATAAGATAACAAAATATTTTTCTTACCATCTATCGTGTGATAATCTCCATCCATATGTTCAAAAACATGAGAAAAACTCATATGATACCACATATGCACTGCTTTGTGATAATCCTTTTGTACTAGAAAAGCACCATTTAATGCTCCCACACTGGTTCCCGTCACAATCGAATAATCTATTTTTAACTTACGAAGTGCTTTCCAAACACCAATTTGATATGCCCCTTTGGCACCACCACCTGATAATACAATTGCTCGTTTCATATTCTCACCATTTTCATTATATATGGCGACTATGATAAAGTAAAGATGCTTCTATAAATACTTCTAATAATTTTTGGCTATTCACATCTGTTTCTAGGTTTAACTCTGGATGATACTGAACCCCAATACAAAAATGACAATCCGGATATTCTATGGCCTCAATCACACCATCCGCACTAATTGCTGCAATCTTAAACTGATCATCTTTTTGTACTTCATAATGATGAATACTATTCACTTCTATCTTTTCCTGTTTTAAAATCTCATATAATTTTGTTTTTGTATCAATAAATGTTTGATGAACATATTTTTTCTTACGATTAAAATGAGCTGTTTCTGATGTAATCCGTTTTAAATTTGGTTTCTTATTATAAAAAGACATCACTTGCATTCCCATACAAATACCGAGAAGTGGGATATCTCTTTTGATTGCCTGTTCTACAATATAGCGATCATATTCATAACTAATATCACCACCTGGTAATAAAATACCATCTATCACATCCAATTGACAATTCAATATATCTTTTTCTTCATCGGTTAACATTGGTAATTCGCGTGGAATACTTTGACGATATTCCACTTCTTGTGGTGGAAGAATCAAAACAGGTATACCCCCAGAACGTATCACCGCAATTCTTTCTTTTTCTTGGACAGAAATTAATGACATCCCAGTTTTTGACTCTTCACTTCTACCCAAAATCCCTATCAATGGTTTCATATGTTACCTCCACTTTACTATATGTTATTTTCTTTTATTTGGTTCTATAAAACTAGGTAAAACACTCACACACCAATAGTTTCATCGCATATGTTATATTGAAAACAAATAAAGGGGTGGATAATATGTGTAATAACAATGATGCTTCAAACAACAATGACTGCCGTTGTATTGCTGAAATACTTACAGTAATCTGTATTCTACAACAAAACGCAAATTGTAAAGCCGATAACTGTTTAGATACTTGTGACAGAGGTTTCTTAGGTTGCGGTATTTCTACACCGTTAAGCTGTAACACTAGACCAGTAATTTTATATACTTGTTGTGGAAATGGAACACCATGGAGTATGCCAACAACAAAAGAAGATGTCACTTGTGGAAATGTAGGTGTTACTTGTTCTAATGTATTCCGTGTAGAAAAGATAGACGGTTGTTGTGCAACATTCCGTGTTCTAGCACCAAATCCTGATACAACTGATGTTGCAAGTCCATATGTAGCAACAAATTCATTCTTTACAATGAATTTAAACTGTGTATGTGCACTACGTTGTTTAAACGACACATTTGTTTGTATCTAAAAAGAACCCTAGCGGTTCTTTTTTTATTCACTAAAATAAATATCCTGTATCTGATTAACTGGAATCAATTCATTTTCCATCGTAATCAATTGACCTTGATTCGCGCCAATTACTTTTCTCGTTAATTTTTCTCCATTATTTAAAACAATTTCTACATCAGCTTTATATACATAAGTCGGAGATGAGAAAATCGTATTTATTTTCTCATTTACTGTATTTCCACGAATTGTATGATGGCTTCTTTCACTTGTAGTTTGTTCCTCTTGTATCTTAGAGTAATAAACATCACGATTATTTCGTACAGGATGATCAATATGATTTTGAAATACTTTTGGTAATTTTTTATCCATAATAACCTCCACTATACTTATATGCCTATGAATCAAACTTATGTCCCAAATAATAACCAACAATCAAACACATCAACCCAGCAACAATATCAGTCACTGTATAATTCCTAGATAATGTTTCCAAAAACAAAAACAAAAGAGAAGATATCGAAAATCCTAAAATTCCACAGTAGGAAATTCTATAATGATAGTTTAAGAGATAATCCATTACAAAAACCATAATCAATATACCAACAATTAATCCCACCCCATAGGGAAAAAAAGTACCCATCGATGAGAAAACAAGTGATAAATTTCCTATTTTCTGAAGCATTGACAAATAAATGGGATAAAGTCCTAAAATCATCAATACACTAGTTCCACTAATACCAGGTATTACCATCGTAAAAGCATCAATCAAACCAATTAATAACATCATAAGAAACATAATAGTTGGAGAACTAGTTTGTAATTGCCCTTCAGTAATTTGGAACTTGCTAAGAAAAAAAACAAAGAAAAAAGCAAGTCCAAATACCATAAAATATCTTAAATGTAAAATATCTTTTCCCATTTTGTGATAAATACTAGGAATTCCTCCTAATATAAGTCCAATAAATAATAACATTGTTGTTAAATAATAATGCTCTAGTGCGAAATATACAACATGACTAAAACATACAATAGCAATCACAATTCCAATTGCTAAACTTCCTAAAAACAAAGTGTGTTTGACGATATTATCTCTATAGTGTCTAAGTGCGTGAATTGCTTGATCATAAACACCGAAACTCATGGCCAACATCGCTCCACTAACACCAGGCAGTATTTTACCAATACCAATTAAAAAGCCCTTCATGATATTCACTAAATATGCCATGAATTTCACCTCATTCAAGTATATGAAGAAAATTAAAATATATGAAAAAAAGAGCTAAGCTCTTTTTTTTGAATAAATGAGAAAAAAGAAATAAATATCAGAAATCAGTTCAATGATAGGAATAAGATAAATCGGCAATATTTGAAAATATATCATCATAATCATGAATACTTTTAATATCAATAAAATAAATAATCCAAGCCAACCTTTGATTCGTAATTGATTTGCTATATTTTTCACTACACTGAAATCTTTGACATCTGTAATTAAAATTTCAGTATCATGACAAAACTCATCTTCAACATTACGAACCATGATATTGAGATCTGCATGATGATCTTTCAATAGTTTCGCATCACTAGAAACAAACGCAAATAATTTCTTTTCTTCAAAACGATATCTCTCCAAAGTACGATTTTTATCACGATGAGATAAATGCCAAGAAAAATCAGAAATACCAAGTTGTTTACAGACCATTTCTACAAATGAATCAGATTCATGACTCACTACTTTGATATGACGTATTCCTCGTTTTCGACATTGGTGCAACCACTGATCCATATCCGGTTTTAACTCATCTCTTATTACAAAATAACCAGCATATTCTTTATCAATCGCCACATGTAACACAGTTCCTACTTCTTCTTTTGGAGCCTCAACCCATACACCATACTTTGTAAGAAGTCCTTCATTACCAACTAAGATCGTTTGCTTTTCAATTTCTACCTTAACACCAAGTCCAGATAATTCCTGATAACCATGTAAAAGATTTGTATCTACTCGCTTTCCATAACGATGTTTTATAGCCATCGCAACAGGACTAATCGAATATTCTTCAGCACAAGCTGCATAAAACAATAATTCATCATCCGTATAACGGGTATGGTTTACAATCTTAGCAACCATGTCTTTTCCATAAGTCAAAGTATGCTCTAAATCAAAAACAACACATTTCACACGACTTAACATCTCTAAAGGAGCAATCCCTCTCGTAAAAATTCCTAAATGATATAACTTTTTCCACCCGTATTTCCAATACAACAAAATATATTCTCCAATTCTCTCTGTATCAAATAATAAGAAAAGAGCACATAGAAACAGAAAAAATACTTTTTCCTGTGGAAAAAACAAAGAAGTGCAAAAAACACATCCGATTATGATACCTAAAAGTACATCATAACGAATCAGTATTTTTTTCATTCGTTTTTCTAATTTCGTAGAAGTTGTATCAGCGTCACGGAGAAATTCTAACATTTGTACCCATTTTGAATGAGCAAAATCTTTTGTTACTTGAACCGCAATGACTCCACTTAAATTTACCATACCACCATATACTTCCATATGAAGGTGACTAACAACTATTTTTTGGTTTAAATTCAAAAGAGAATAATCTAAGCGACTCTTTCCATCGATGATAATTCCATCTACGGGAATTCGTTCTCCAGGTTTCACATATACAACATCATCTACTTTTACATCTTTTACCGGTACACGGACAATATGATTGTCCTGTTTGATATTAGCAAATCGAAAAGATTCTATTGTATCAACAGAAATACAGTGATTTAAATAACTTCTAATAAGTATTTCAATTAAATTTTTAATGTCAAATACAATCAGTGTTAGCATTCCAAGAAAAGATTGCCCAAAAAAACAAATTAATACTACACCAATAATAACCAGCATACGTTCCAAGAAGAACATATAATTTGAAAAAAAGTTTTCCTGTGGATAAAAAAGAAAAACAAGACCTAATATCATTCCAATTAGAAAGAAACCTGTGGATAAATACATTGGTGAGCGAAAAAGAACAGAAAGAAGGCAAAACAACAGAATCATCAAAAAGAAACCTGTGGATAAAACCCATCCATATTTGTTTTGTTTTTGAACACGGATGTGAGGATCTACCATACGTACGATTGTTTTTATTTTTTCCCACAAAGATTTTGGTACTTTCTTATTGGCAATACTCAATGTACAATTGATAAAATCCACATGAACTTGTTCTAATTGTGATACTTCTCTTAATGCAGATTCTATCTTTTCTGCATCGTTTATTGTCTTTAGACCAACTAACTGATAACGTCTCACATCTCTCACCCACTTCTACCTATATCATAGTCGATATTCTCTTTGAAAGTCAACAAAAAAAGCAGAATGAACTGCTTTTAAACTCAATTTGAAAGATCAATCAGTTTTTTTACTTGTGTATATACTTCCTCTACATTTTTTACATCGTGAATATAAATCCCATAATCTTCACGATTCGATGTATAAAGAGCTAAAGTACCACAATGGCATAAAGAATCAAACCAAGATTGATGAATCGCCACATCACTAATTGTCTGATATCTCACACTGTGTATAATCTTTCTACCAAATTGTTCATGGTACTCCATATGATCTTTATAAAAACAATATTCAATTTTTTGAAAACGCAACTTTTTCATAATCGCCTTAAAATCATACCATAAAAACACAACAATATATATCAACCAAATATAGCTTGTACGATAATATTCATTCAATAATAAAAAGTCTTGAAAATAAAAATGAATAAATGTCAGTAATACTAAAATTAAAATCGTTTTAAAATCAGGAATCAATTCCACCCATACATTACATGTTGGATAAACTTTATAAATAACTTCATCTTCTAAATAAGTACTCTTATCCAAAAAATTACCACAGTACGGACAATATTCAAACTGTTCACTCACATGCTCATTACAATGTTTACAAACCATATAAATCCCCCTTTTGATAATGGGACATATTATAGCATAAGAAACAAAAAAAGGCAAATTAACTTGCCTTTATTTGTTCGATATAACGGTTTACAGCCACATGCCAATTTGGGTTTTCCGCATATTTACTATTCATTGTTTCTGCAGTTGTTAAACCATATCGTACATAATTTCTACTCAAATTATCGATAAAAGCTTTAATACCCTCATCAATCGTTGCAAAGTATAAGTATCCATTACTTCCTCTCATACCACCAACGTTATGGTTGACTGTTGTTAACGTACTACAACTCCAAGCACACCCAGTCTCATGAAGCATAATCGCAAGCGCTAAATATGGATCTACTCCTTGTTGTAAAGAATAACTAGCAATCAAATAACCTTTACCTGTTAACGTTGAATTTAAATTACGCTCTATCTTTTCTGCTAATTGTTCTAAAGTCATATTATCGTATACAGTATTTACTCCAGCTCCTAATTTTACCTGTTGTGCTGATACGATCATTTCTTCACTTTTCTCAATCAAACTTTTATGAGTTGTCTTGATTGAAGATGTAAATGTATTATCTAAAGATTCTTTTTTTGAATCTGATTTCGATACCGTCCCAATTGTAGACGCACCTAATAGGAATATAGAAAGTCCTAATCCGATAATGGCATTTACATACCGTTTTTCTTTCACAATTTTCACCTCATCAAAAATTTTTTCGGAAAACATGTTCGATTTTAGCAAAAAAGTCGAAATATGTCAAATTGAGCCCTATCAACATCCTTCAAAAAACGAGGTAAAGCATTGAAAAAGAAGGGATTATCCCTTCTTGTGTGAATATTCATAAATCAGAATAAAAAGAGCAACTCCAACTAAGATTGTAGCTATTCCAACTAGTAAAAAACTAATATCACTCATTAGAAAAAAACCAATTATAAATAATATGATTGCAATAGAAAAAAGCGATATTATTTGTATTTTACTTCTTTTATTCATACTACCTGCTCCTTTTATACTAACTACTACTATTATACATCAAAAAACACATAATGAAAATATTTCTCTTTAGATTACTCATAATCTTCAGGAAAATATGTATCCAACCATTCATTTGCTTTCTCTTTGATAGCAGCACCTTCATTATCTTTAAAACGTTCCCATCCATTTTTGCCACGTTCTAATACTCTCTGCATCCCATTTTTCACATTCTCTTTCATTTCATCATAAGAATCAATATGTTCACGGAAAAAATCATCAATACTGTGATATAACTCACTCACTTTATTTTTCGCTTCATCCGATAACTCATCAAACGTATAACCACCATAAGTTGCCGTAGGATCATTCTCTAAAAAACGTTTGAAATAGTCGATCTTCTGAACCCACTCTTCTTTTAATTCTTCCAAAGAAGATGTATCAAAAGCACCTTCGAAACTATCTCGAATATCCTCAAAAGCAGCTCTATCTTTATCCGTATAAATTGGTAAATCCATATACTGATCCATTAAAGTTTCTTCTTTTTCAGAACTTTCAGATTCCACTTTTTCCTGCGGTAGCACTTCTTCCGTTACCTCCGTTGCTTCTTTTTCCTCTTGTGGATTTCCACATCCAATTAATGTATAAGAAAGAATTACCATTGAAATACTAGTAAATATTCTTATATTTTTTATTTTACGCGTTTTTCCCATAAAAATTCCTCCTATTCATTTTTCCAAGATTGATACCAGTCATTCCATTGATCTTTCAATTTTCCTGCAGTTTCCTTTCCAGATTCGTAAATTTCTTTTGACTTATCAACTACTTTATCTTTGACAGAACTAGCTTTATCTTTTACGTCTTGATAAACTTCCCCAGCTTTTTGATAATAATCTTCCCCAATTACAGTTTTCACATCCTCAAAATATTGATTTTTATATTCCGTTAATTTTTCAGTAACCGTCTGGTACGTTCTCTTTCCCTGAGACACCAAACGCTCCTTGTAATTTGGCGAATATGTTTCAATCGTCGCATCAATATTCATCGCTACTTGAATTACTTTTTGTTTTCCCTCATCACTTAATTGTTGAAATGTATAATTACCAATTTTTCCACCATAAAAAATAAAATCCGTCACAGTAATAAATAACTTCTTTGCCTTTACTTTCCATTCAGAAGTATCTTTTTCAGAACTCTCCTCCACAGAATTTTCCATCTCCTCGATATATTGTATTACATCGCTCTCACTTTGTATTCCATTCACTGGAGTTTTCACAATTTCATCCACTGGAAAAGCATCAATCTGTTCATTCTCATCACTTATGCTTTCATTAGATACTTCTTCTTGTATCAAATTTTCTTGTTCATTTTCTTCACGTTCTGGTTTTTGTGTTTCAGAAACACGATTATCAGTTTTATCTACTTGTTTTGTACTATTTCCCTTCGAATTTTGAACATAAATAAATATGCCTAAAAATAATAAAATTAAAAAAATGACTAATAATAAAGTAATATATTCATTATTTTTTTCTTTCATTGCTATCCCCTCTTACGAGGGTATTGTAGCTTCTTTTCCCAGTTTTGTCAAACTATGTAGAAATTAACATATAATATTTCAGGGGGGTATCTATGGGAATTATAAAATCAACCTCAAAAGAACGAGATTTACTTGCAAGATTAATGCGTGCCGAAGCAACTGGAGAAGGTAATTTAGGACAACTCATGGTTGGCAATGTCGTTGTAAATAGAGGAATTGCAAATTGTTTAACATTCAGCAATGTCAACACAATTAGTGAGGTCATATATCAATCTCCAGGAGGATTTACTGGAGTAAATAGTCCACTATTTTACAGTAGTCCTACAACCGCAGAACGCAATCTTGCAGATCGTGTTATCCGTGGTGAATATTTTCACCCCGCAACCAATGCCTTATGGTTCTATGCTCCAGGAACAGGAAATTCCTGTGAAGCAACTTGGTGGGGACAATATAACACAGGAAAATACAAAAACCATTGTTTCTACGCTCCTGATCCAGGAGAATGTAAAGAAATACATTAAAAGCCGGTAATTCCGGCTTTTTATATTGTTAATATTTGCCCAATCGTCAAATTATTATTCGTTAAATTATTTTTTTCTTTTATTGCATCTACTGTCGTTCCAAATCGATTGGCAATATTCCACAAACTGTCCCCAGCTTTTACAATATATGTTTGACCTGCCGTAGTCGTACTTGGTAGTTGTAACACTTGACCGACTTGTAATGTCGTAGAAGTTAAATTATTTAAATTTTGTAATTCACTAACAGTAGTATCATATTTACGAGCAATACTCCACAAACTATCTCCACTTTTTACAGTATAAGTACTCCCGTTATTATTTCCAGTACTTGTATTAGTCGTTGGTAATTTCAACACTTGACCGACTTGTAACGTATTTGTACTTAAGTTATTTATTGTTCTTAATGTATCAACTGTCGTTCCAAATCGATTGGCGATACTCCACAAACTATCTCCTGATACGATTTTTATGTAACATTCAACTTAATATTTTTCTATTAATTCCAAAATTTCCATCATAACTAATGTATCATCGTTAAAATTTGTAAAGTTTGAAAATAAGTTTCTATGAACTTCTTTCCAGTAAGATAGCGATAAATCACCTTCTCCTTCAAGTGCTGCTTCTTCTTCAGTTATATCTTTAAATTTA